>JANMVA010000236.1:0-8609 GCA_031392195.1 Saprospiraceae bacterium
CTGAAAGAAGCTCAAGTTGCTGTCCAAAGGTTGTAGGTTCAATCACTGACAAGTATAGCTGCAGGTCATGCAAGGCTGTTGCAGCAATATGAGAGAGAGATGTGGATTGAACGAAAAGCATAGGCCGGTGAAAGATAATTACATATTCGCAATGATCTCATCGCCGAATTCAGAAGTCTTTAATAACGTTGCCCCGGTCATTAATCGTTCAAAATCATAGGTCACCCGTTTATTTTCAATTGCTTTTTCGAGTCCTTTTTCAATGAGATCAGATACTTCACCCCAGCCCATGTAATCAAACATCATGATTCCGGAGAGGATGACAGAGCTTGGATTGACTTTATCGAGGCCGGCATACTTTGGAGCAGTGCCATGTGTGGCTTCGAAGATCGCAGCACCATTGACATAATTGATATTGGCACCTGGTGCAATACCGATACCTCCTACCATGGCAGCCAGTGCATCAGAAATATAATCACCATTGAGGTTTAACGTAGCGATCACATCATAGTCTGATGGACGCAGAAGAATTTGTTGCAGGAATGCATCGGCAATCACATCTTTGATCAGCATGGCACCACCAGCGAGAGCTGATTTCTGAGCGGCATCTGCAGCTTCCTGTCCTTCTGCTGCAACGATGCGATCATACTGTGCCCAGGTAAATACTTTATTTCCGTATTCACGCTCAGCAAGATTATAGCCCCACTCTTTGAATTTACCTTCTGTAAACTTCATGATGTTGCCTTTGTGAACGATTGTCACACTCTTGCGGCCTTTGCGGAATGCATACTCGAGCGCGGCTCTGACAAGACGTTCTGTGCCTTCGATTGACACAGGCTTGATACCGAATGAGGATGAATTGGGAAAACGTATATTTTTCACACCCATCTCATCGATCAGGAATGTTTTTAATCTTTCGTTTTCCGGAGTGCCGGCCAGGTATTCAATGCCGGCGTAGATGTCTTCTGTGTTTTCCCTGAAGATGACCATATCTACCTTCTGTGGCTCCTTTACAGGTGAGGGAACACCTGTATAGTAACGAACCGGGCGAACACAAGCATAGAGATCGAGTTTCTGACGGAGGGCAACGTTCAGGGAACGGATTCCTCCACCGACCGGAGTTGTCAAGGGACCTTTGATCGCTACCAGGTGGGAGGAGATCACATCGAGGGTTTCCTGGGGGAGCCAGTCGCCGCTCAGTTTGAATGCTTTTTCACCTGCCAGGACCTCTTTCCAGGTTACTTTACGCTGGCCGCCATAAGCCTTTTCAACTGCTGCGTCAAAAACACGAACTGAGGCTGCCCAAATATCGGGACCGATGCCATCACCCTCGATAAAAGGGATAATCGGGTCATTTGGGACGGAAATCCCGCTTTGGGACATGCTTATTTTACTTCCACTCATGGTAGGGCTATCTTTCGGATGAGGCGCAAAATTAGAAATTCTGCTGTAAGGACGGCCTCCCTATTTTGGATTACCTTAGCCCACATGCGCAATCCAGTCATAGATGCGGAAGATGATCACCTTTCCCCGCAAGAGAAGCAGGTCGAGAAAGCGCTCCGGCCGAAGGGCCTGTCAGAGTTTTCTGGCCAGGTGGATATCGTTGAAAACCTATATGTGTTTATCCAGGCAGCCAAACAACGAAAGGAAGCCTTAGACCATGTCCTTCTTCATGGTCCTCCAGGTCTTGGGAAGACCACCTTATCTCACATCATTGCCTCCGAGTTGGGAGCTAATCTCCGCATGACCTCAGGTCCTGTTATCGAAAAACCGGGTGACCTCGCAGGATTGCTCACCGGCCTCCAGGAAGGTGACGTCCTTTTTATTGATGAGATCCACCGTCTCAATACGGTTGTAGAGGAATATCTCTACTCCGCCATGGAAGATTATCGCATCGACATCATGATCGATAGTGGTCCGAGCGCAAGGTCTGTTCAGATCACGCTTCAACCTTTTACATTAGTTGGTGCAACGACTCGCCTCGGTTTAATTTCAGCACCCATGCGTGCACGCTTTGGCATCAATTTTCACCTGGATTATTATGACGTACCCACACTGGAAAAAATTATCTCAAGGTCAGCTACGATCCTGGATGTTCCGATTACAGATAAAGGAAGGCTTGCCATCGCATCGCGGTCACGCGGTACTCCCCGTATTGCAAATGCATTACTTCGCAGGATCCGGGATTTCGCCCAGATAAAAGGCAGTGGTACGATTGACGAAGAAATTGCGATTCACGGCTTGAATGCATTGCGTGTCGATGAATATGGATTGGATGAAATGGATAATCGCATTCTTTCTTCCATCATTCAAAAATTTAATGGGGGTCCGGTTGGTCTCACGACGATTGCAACTGCAGTAGGTGAGGATCCCGGTACCATCGAAGAAGTGTATGAGCCATTTCTAGTGATGGAAGGATTTATTCAACGTACGCCTCGGGGAAGGGAAGCTACGCCAAAAGCATTTCAGCATCTGGGTGTTCCATATAAGCCAATCCAGCGGGATCTGTTTTCCTGACCAACGTCTAAGGCAGTAAAAATGCTATGAAATAAAATTATTGGGAGAAGAACATCGTTTCCAATATTCTATGATGACCGTAATGCTTTTTTCTAGTTCTTTAAGTGATTCTTGTTTTGTAAAAAACCCCTGAGCTGACAGGCTATAGGCTTTGATCACTGCATTCAAATTTACACTTGTAGAAAAGAAAAGATAGGGTATACACCTCAATTGCAACCTGGCATCCATTCTGACTTTGTCTCTTAATGCAAAACCATCCAGTTTTGGCAAATTGATATCTGAAAGAATCAGGAATGGCGTAATATCAGTCGTGTTTAAAAATTCAAGTGCTGAAATTCCATCCCTGAAAAAAAACAATTCGTTTGGGCAGTCAATGTTTCCAAATGCCATTCTGAAAAATTCCTGATCATCATCATCATCCTCGATAATGATAATTGGGCCAGATTTATTCATGATTTCAGTTCTAGGTTCACATTCAAGGTAAGGATTACAAAAGTTTAAACACTTAAAAGCTAAAGTGGATTATTTATTACTTCAGTAACGTAACAGTTCCTGCATTGGATTCACGAAGGCCGTCTTTAAATTTAACATCGAGCCTATATGTGTATACACCGGGATTTAATATTTTGTTTTGCATACTACCATCCCATGACGATAAAGGATCATTGGGAAGAAAATTATTTTTTTGAAAAACAAGATTTCCCCAACGATCATAAATGAATATTTTTTCCAACAAGTCCACGAACGGACCAGCAGAAATGAGAAATACATCATTCACCTGATCGCCATTTGGTGAAAACACTGTCGGGATGTACAATGCCCGGTCTATAAAAACCGATATCCGGATTTCATCAGATGCAGTACAACCCTTTTCATCAACTGCAACTACTTCATAAATAGTGGATGCCATTGCTTCTATCGTCCTCGACTGGCAATTTAGGCATGCATCATCGGACCATGTAAGGTTCAACACTCCGGTTGGAAGCCCAATCACCTCAGCTATTATCTCAAAGCCCGAACCGAATGAGATGGTTGTATCTTTTCCAAGATCAATCGTCCATTCCGCTGCTCCGGAAATAAATATCTGTTGTTCAACGCTGCAACCATTTTGATCTGATATCACGATATTATGATTTCCTGCATTCAGGTTGTCAAAAAAAAACTCATTTTGAAACAGGCTGTTGTCAATTGAAGTTTCAAATGGAGGGACACCGCCTTGTGGGGTTATTGAAATTGTTCCGTTATTATTTCCGAAGCAATCGATGTCGGTAGCATTTATGGCATAATGAATGAGTGGAGGCTGCGTAATCTCTGTAATACTTATGGTAGTACATCCATTTTTATCTGTAACCGTTACTACATAAACACCAGCATGCAGGCCTGAAAGATTTGGCGAATTCATTCCATTGGACCAAAGAAAAGAAAGTGGTAAAGTGCCTTCAGAAACAATAGTCGTTTCAATCTGCCCGACGCTGTCATTGTAACAAGGCACTCCAAATCCTGAAAAATCATCCGGCGATTTTGTTTCGATAAGTAAAGGCAAAGGCGAATCAATATGAACACTGTCCATATATTGAATTCCATTGGCGGATGTAAGATTCAAAAGCACGCTACCCCTGAGATCAACCTGAAATTTAAACTGGCCTTTATCGGGAAAATCAAAATTTTCCTCCACATCCGTATTGACTGCAGTAAGCACAAAAGGACCAAGTCCTGATAAAATTTCAATCGTGATCCATGCCGTATCTCCAAAACAGCGTGGCTGCAGGATTGTATAATTAGCAACCAGGATGCATTCATCAGGTGATGACAATGAAGTGGTCGTGATGACAATACTATCGCAACCGGCAACATTCGTCAAAGTCTGCATGGTCACTCCCGTATCCGTTGGTGAGCAACTCATCATCCACAGATACGTGGTATCTGAAGGGATTAATTGGATCACGTGATCAATAATACTATCGCATCCATGAGCATTGATCAATGCTGTGATGAAATGGCCGGACTCTCCCGGAATGCATGAAGAGGATTGAATGAAAGTAGTATCCGAACCACCATACAGGATTTCAGCTATCACGAGGCTATCGCAGCCTGAGCCATTCAGATATAATGTTGAAGTGGTTACCGTATCACTGTATGCACATGTGTAAGATGTAATATAAGTGGTGTCAGAAAGCAGAAATGAAACCGTTGTGATGACAGTGCTGTCACATCCACTGGCATTTATAAATGATTCTGTGTTCACACCGGTCTGCGAAGGATCGCATGAGGAAAGGAAAAAAAGAATTGTATCTGATGAAAGCAATGCGGTATTCGTGACGACAAGACTATCACATCCTGCTGCATTGGACAATACAATTGTCTGCATACCTGTATCGGAAGGAAAGCAAGAGAATAGATCTACGATAGTAGTATCACTCGCCTGTAGGATGACTTCTGTGATGACTGTACTATCGCATAGACCTCCCGGAATTGTCAGGTATGATGTGCCGGCAAGCAACGGATCACATGTGTAGCTCGTGATGAATGTAGTATCAGGATCAATGATGATAATTTCAGTTGTCACCACGCTGTCGCACCCCGCGACGGTCACAAATGAATCGATGTAGAAACCCTGTTGTGATTGAAAGGTTCCATTGACAAAAACCGAATCTCCCGGGCATAAATGTTCGGTCACCATAAATTCAAGTGTTGATGCCTCGGAAATTTGCACCTGCACGATGCTGTCACATCCATCTGTACTTGTAAAATGCTCTGTTCCGGACCATAATCCATTGCCATAGATGGTTCCATTGATCGTGACTGTAGTGCCAACACATACAATCGTATCATATACGGTTTGAAAGCCGGGTAATAAATTGAGCAAAATGCAATTGTCATTCGTTCCACATGCATTAGTCACTTCAAGACATATTTCTGCTTCACCGGATTGCGCCCATTCTATTTCAAGTTCATTGGTGCCATCACCACCTAACACGTTGATTTCAGGAGAAAGGATCCAGTTATATACATCATCGGGGCCCAATTCAGGCGTATAGAGAAATCCCGTTTCGCCCGGACATAAATTTATAGTCCCTGTTATAAAAGGTTGCTCAGGAACATCGCCGACTGTGATATCGAGGCAGCCTTCTTCAGTATCACATCTCGTTTCGATCGTAAGGCATATCTCATCTTCCTGTGCATCTTCCCAGCGAACAGTGACTTGAGGTGTTCCTTGTCCATTGAGGATAAGGGCTCCTGATGGTACCGTCCATTCGTAGTTTAATATCGGAGGTTCCGGAGGAAAATCAGCAGTATACTGCGCTACATCACCTGCACAAATAAAAACAGGTCCTTCAATATCCGGTTCTGGTGCTTCTTCCTCATACAAGGTGATTTCGACTTCATCTGAAACACTGCAAAGCGGAACAAACGAAATGTCATCAAGAGCGAAATCATTTCCTCCAAGTGCTGTGTTGAGATTGACAATGCAAATATTGGCAGTTGTTGCATTCCCGGAATACCAGGTAGCATTAAATGGGATCCATATGCAAGTGCTGTTTAGCGCATTGACAATGTTTCCGATTTGAATGTTATTGATGGAGAAGCGCAACTTAGCCGGAGACCCGGAACTCACGGAAGCTAACCAGGCAGAAACATTGTAATATGAATCCGGAGTTACAGCAATGGTCTGACACCAGATATCCTGTAATGTGCCGGCACCATTGATCACCATCATGTTTCCATTGCCATCCGTATGATCGTTGCATGCGATGAAACCACTGTGCACGAGATTAGGATCATCTATGACGGTATAGGTTCCTTCCTGGATCAATTCATCTTGTTGGCCCACTATATCGGGGTAGTATGTGTAATCGGAGGAGAATCCAACATTGCCAAGCTGAAAATCTCCATTGACCACCAGGGATGTATTGTCCGGATCGACAGCCCATCCTGTCAATGTGTATGTAATCGCATCAGTGACATTAGCGACCGGGGTGAGAATATTGGGATTGCTCAGGCCTGAAGGTGGTGACCAGATAGTCAGCAGGTGATCTCCTTCAATCGAACCCATCAGGGTGATCAGGCCACCCGGATCACAAACATTCGTATCGGGACCTGCATCAACCACTATGTCACAAGAAGAAACGGAGGAAGAGTATTGACCTTGGAGTACTGTGTGATCCTGCTTCCATGGGATAAGCCAACAGAATACGATCATCAAAACCGGCGCCATCCAATCCATCATACGTAAGGCTGGGAACATTCAGGTGGTAGTAGAATGGACTAAGATAAACAGCTTTTCGATGCATATGCAGGCACGCACCTGTATAAGTCGAAATCTGACCGCGAACTGAGGATAAGACGAATCCTGACTAGGCCTGTGCTTTGGGTGTATTGAAGTTCATGGGCGGAAATGAAACATTCTGATCGGATTCATCAATGGCGCCAAATTGGGCTTCAAACTTTTTGATGTTATCAGCCAGAGCTTTCATCAGGCGTTTAGCATGTTGAGGAGTCAGAACGATACGGGCTTTTACCTTCGCTTTGGGCACATTGGGCATCATGCGGATAAAATCCACTACGAACTCAGAATGAGAATGTGAGATGATGGCCAGGTTGGCATAAATACCTTCTGCAATATCTTCCGGTAACTCGATATTTAATTGATTGGGCTGATTTTTATCTTCTGCCATGATGTTCGTCTTAAAACTGGTTTAAAAAAGCAAAGGTATTAACCATTTTCAGAACATTGGGTTCAAAAGGAAAATGGGCTTATTGAAGCGAAATAAATTCAAACTTGCTGCCGTCAAACAACCCTTTATCACTAAGCTTCAATGCAGGGATGACTAACAGCGCCATAAAAGACAAGGTCATAAAAGGAGCGGAAAGGGTAGAGCCAAGCCTGGTTTTAGCGAATGAATCAACATCTTCATAAAGTTTTCCGACTATTTCTGCAGAAAGATTGCTCATGAGCCCACCAATGGGAAGTGATAAGCTTTGATACTCTTTTCCGTAGGTGGCTGATATTCCACCTCTATTTAAAATCACTTCATTGATACATCCTGCGAGATCTGCATCGTTCGTGCCTACGGCGACAATGTTATGTGAGTCGTGCGCAACACTCGATGCGATGGATCCTGCTTTTAATCCAAATCCATTGATCAGTGCGATGGAAGGTGGTGCATCACTATAGCGATTCACAACAACAATCTTGAGAATATCACGATCAGTATCAGCTTCAAATATTCCGGCTTTCATTGTTTCCCTGAAAAACTTCGTCACGAGAGAGCCATTGATAGCCTGGATGATATTTGCTTTTCCATCATTAAGTTTAAGTGCTAATGCACTTGTTTGAATGGATGTAATACCAAAATGATTGATCACCGGGATGTCTACCTCTGGAAGATAAACTTTGTCGCCATCGAAAACCTGCTCACCGGCAATCCAGGTAGATAGAATCTGAAACGATATCAGGTTTTCAACCAGGATCATATCTGCCGGCTCGCTAACCTGCAATAATCCAATGTCTAATTGATAATGTCTGACAGGATTAAGACAGGCAATATTGAGAATATCAAAAAGATCATAGCCCTGGTCCAGTGCCCGCAAGACCAATTGATTGATATGCCCGCGTAGCAGATCATCCGGATGCTTGTCATCAGAACAAAACATGACTTTTTCCGGATGTGTGGAAATCAGTGAATGAAGTGCATTGTAATTTTTTGCAGCGCTCCCTTCCCGAATGATGATTTTCATTCCTGCTTCGATTTTATCTAGCGCTTCATCCTGCGATGTACATTCATGATCTGTAGAAATTCCTGCTGCCGCATATTTCGCTGCGTCTTTTCCTTTCAAACCGGGAGCATGACCATCTATGCGTAAATTATATTCCTTCGCTAAAGCAATTTTATCCATCACTAAAGAATCACCGGCAAGAACTGCAGGATAATTCATCATCTCCGCCAGGTAATGAACTTCATGGTTGTGAAAAAGCTCCCTGATATCGGAAAGGGGCAATGATGCACCTGATGTTTCAAATGGTGTGGCTGGTACACAGGATGGCGCTCCAAAGTAGAACCGAAATCCGGATTGCTTGCCCAGGTCAACCA
>JANMVA010000272.1:0-4945 GCA_031392195.1 Saprospiraceae bacterium
ATAAACTATATTTACAAATTAATATTAATGCCCACTATATAACCAAATCACGTTCAGGCCATCCGTGAACAAAAAATCAAGAGGTGGAGAAAATTTAGAAAATGGTGTATCAGCTTTCATTTAGAAGCATTCACCGATAAACCTTATAATCCTGTTCATTTACTGCGTTTCTATAAATTTTCTCCCTTTATTAATCATATTAAAAGAGTAAATAATTTATAAAGATCTACAATTATTAGGTTTATATTTTTCTATTGGGTGTGAATGACAAGATACAGCTATTTATAAATTTTCCCATTCTTGATTAAAAGATCAATTTTTTGTAACAAATCAATATGCCTCAGGACATCACCTTTTACCCCAATGATATCAGCATATTTCCCTTCACTTATCGTGCCAACTTCTCTTTCAACCCCCATCCAAACGGAAGGCCAATAAGTAGCCGCTTTGATGGCATAAATAGGGTCCATTCCAAATTCATTAACCCAGACATCCAGTTCATTCCATGTAGATTGGGAATGAAATTTCATTGGAATCCCACTATCTGTTCCCACCATCAAAACAACACCCGCTTTTCTCAATTGATTGATCTTGTTCTCCAACGTTGGTTTTCGTATGGATGTTAATTGAAAATAGGATAACCGACCCGGATGCTCGATTGACTGCCGGATATCCTGGATGATCGAATCAGGAAGTCCAAGGTGCCATGAATCATTATCTAATTTTTCAGGATTATCCCTGAGGTATTCATAGTTATAAAGGCCTTCGACAGTAGGGCACCAAAACAATGGACCCTTGCTCATCTGTGCAGTGCGTTCTGCGATCATCTCCAGGATATCATCCGGATATCCCGGAGCTGAGGCTAGCCCTGTGTGCTCAAAGCAATCAACACCGGCCTTTAAACCAATCCTGATCTCATCAGGCCTGTGTGCATGAGCTACGACCTTCAGATTTCGGGCATGTGCTTCGTCAACAATTGCTTTTACTTCTTCAAACGTCATCTGGTCCTGGTCGATCAGCTTGATACAATCCACTCCTGCATCAGCAAGCTTCTTTACTTTCTCTTTTGCATCAGTCGTCCCTTTGATACCCCAACGAAATTGCTCAGTTCCGGGATAAGGCTCATGTTGCAAAAATGGACCCGATATATACATCGTAGGGCCAGGTATTTGCCCTTTATTTATTCTATCCCTGACATCGATTAAATCTTCAAGTGGTCCGCCAAGATCCCGGGCACTTGTCACCCCGGCCATTAGCAATTGATGTGCTGATGAAGGCATAATGACATTTCGAAACAAAGGAGGATATTTCTTATCCCAATGAGCATAATCGGCATGACCATTGATCATCAAGTGGACGTGCATATCCCACAGACCGGGAAGAATTGACATACCTTCTGTGGATATCACCTCTGCATTCACAGGAATGGGCACTACACCCATTTGTCCCACCTTAACGATCCGGTCTCCTTCAATGATGATAACGCTATTTGCTATGGGCTTTCCACCAAATCCATCAATTAAAGTTCCTCCTACCAATGCTTTGACCTGCGAATCTCCTTGCACAATGGTTAGCGAAAAAAGGATCGTCATGATCACACAGATATTGCCGGCCGTTCTTGCGATAATTTTTTTCATGGCTCTGATTAATGAATAAAGATTCTTGATAAAACAACTTGATTTCCCGAAACTCCATGAATAAAGTATATACCAGGATTCGCTTCCGGAAGTGAACTCCATTGATCGCTTTCTATTCTCTCATTGAAAATGATCTGCCCAAAAACATTCACTACAAATACTATCCATTCTACCTGATCACCGCTGAAAACTTTATACCTGAGATCGCCCTGATCGATAAAAATGATATCCCTAGTAATCTCAACTTGCGGAACTGTTGTAATGGTACATTCCGGAATCGAGCTACAATACGCTCTTTTCACCAACGTACAATCAGTGATGAAAGGATTGATCTTCCCATCCTGATGAGAAGCAATCCGGACATTTCGTTCATTCTCAAAACTATCTGCAGGATCCTGCTCATGCCACTGACATATATCTTCTTTCATCAAATCAAAAAATCCGGGATCCGCCAATTCCGCATCCTGCCTGTAAATCGTCCAGAAATAAAACATAGCCCTGGCAATATCCCCTTTCACAGATTCACGTGGCTCGAATGAGCCCTGAACAAACTCACTGTACGCGTTGATACCCGTCTGCGGTTTTGAAAATAATTCTATTGCGAGGTAGTACCATTTATCTGTCAGATTATCATCGATTTGAGCAAAAGGATGGTCCGCCCTGTCAGAATTGATGGATACACGCGAAGGATACAAGTGATGCATATTCATATTGCCGTCCGTTCCCTCCCCTGCTCCCTTTGATTGAGGCCAGGCATGCTCGAGATTTATGGAGCCTGTTTCATTCCCACTCCCGAAGAGAAATTGCGACGGATCTACATCTTCCGGGAGGAATCGTGACAGCCCTGAATAAATACAACGCACACTATCACTTTCAATAAAAATATTGGCATAGAGTGAGTCCTTTACTTGTGTATCATTCAGCAGAATGGCCGGTGTATATTCATTACGGATCGCCTCAACAAGTATATCACCGTTGAGTCCGGGAAATATCTGAGCACCAATTCGTCCGGCGAAAGTTATAAATAGGAATATCAGAATGTTCTGAAAAACGCTGATGAATGTTTTGATTGAAAAAAAAGAAATGATGAGGTTCATAAAAGACTTCCAATTTATTTGGAGCTCAAAGCTACCATACAAATATCCAATCAAAAAAAATCCGGAACTGCAGGCAGCTCCGGATTAATTTTTTGAACTCATATCTCAGTTAAAAGCTGAAGTCAACATATGACCTCTTTCCCAGTTGCGTGATCGTGGATCTTGTTTTTTGCCCTAATTCAGTTTCAACCATTACGGTGTACTCACCGGGTTGAAGATCTTCAATAAGTGATGTGCCTTCAGAATTGGTTGTTAACTCCATGATTGGCTGTTCTGATGCATCAGACGTGGCATCGCCTCCGGGATATAAAGTAATGCGGGCATTAGCAATATAACTGACTTCCTGACTTTCTGAATTGGAACATCCGGGTGTACACTGGTCACCAGTCCACACGAGATAGGTCACGCCCACCATGATTTCTGATTTTTCGGGAACATTCTGGAGGGATACCGCGGGGTCGAAAGAATCCTTTGAACATGAGGTAATACCAATCAACGCCATTACGAGTATCAGAAAATTTTTCATGTCCGGTTGGTTTTGTTTGAGATGCTCAATATAAAAAACTATATGAAAACAGTCAAACATTTAACCATTGGCAATCGTGGAGAACTCAGGAATTCTCAATAAAAATAGAAGAGGAATCGTGGATAAATTTCTCGTGGTGCTACTGCACTTTAAAATCCACAGTGATCGTTCCACACTGTTCATCGATCTCACTCATTGTGAACTTAAACTGCAGGGCAGCCTTACGGGCAATCTCTTTCAGTTCAGAGTCAGTCGTCGTAGAGCCTTTTTGCGTGTAGTCGGCTTTTATGACTTTACCATTTTTATCTACACATACACTGATGACGACTCTGCCTGTTTTCTGGCTTCGGTCACTAATCTGGGGCTCATGCAAAACACCGCGATTTCCCAGGCCGCCGCCTACTCTGCCACTTCCTTTACTGATGCCTTCCAGTGCTTTTGCATTTGGATCACCCGATGGATCACCCTGGCTTCCGGGTTTGCCGGTATTTCCTTTACCACTACCCCCTAATAAATCACCATACGACTTTTTGGTTTTATTGTATGATTCTTGCTTCTGAGCTTCTTCAGCAGCTTTACGCTGAGCGTCGGCTTGAGCCTGTTTTTTAGCGGCCGCTTCTTTCACGCGAACAGCATCTTGCTCATTACTGGTGATCACCTTTGTGGCAACCTTCTTTTCAGGTGTCCGGGCTTCCATTTTCTTTACCTCTTCCGCAGGTTCTGTTTGCTTCTGAGGCTCTGGTTTCGACATTTCACTCGATGGGGCTTCTTCACCTTCTCCTTCATCAGGCAATCCGAGGCTTATCAATAATCCTTCTTCCTCTTCCTGGGGAGGAGTGGAAGCAAGCATAGGAAGGAAAAGCAGTGCAACGACTACGACGTGTGTAATAAAGCTAGCCAGCCATCCTTTTCCCTGCGAGGTCCTTTCTTCGGCTAGTGTTGTGGGTTTGAGGTGCGAGATCATTTGACTCATGGAATTATCTAAGATTTAAACGACTGGAATTAAGCCTATTGTACGTCTAATGGGTAAAATTAGCCTATTATTATCATATTACAAAAAAAATTAATGTGTTCCCGCATTCTTAACTTCCCCTACACATAATCATCCTGATTCCATCCTATCATGATTCTGACCATACCTAATCACTAATTGCCATACAGACCCTTTCCCCTTTATCCTTTTATCCTATCTTTCTGCTTAGTGTAACCAATGAAAAATTGATGCGAATCATTAAGAAAATAACCGTCCTGGGTTCAGGTGTCATGGGGGCAGGAATTGCAGCCCACCTGGCCAATGCAGGCTTTCAGGTCATGATGCTTGATCTGGCCTCAACAGGAGAAGGTGTGCGGAGAAATAAAATAGCTGAAGAGTCTCTTGCACAGGCAATCCAGCACAAACCGGCTCCCCTTTATCACAAGAGTTTCATCAGTCGTATTGCAACGGGTAATTTTGACGATGATCTTCCCGGTATAAAAGAATCAGACTGGATCATCGAGGTGATTGTCGAAAGACTCGATGTGAAACGTTCCTTATTTGAAAAAGTGGATCAATTCCGCAAACCGGGTTCTATCGTTAGTTCCAATACATCCGGCATCCCCATCCATCAAATTGCAGAAGGTCGTTCAGATGATTTCAGAAAGCATTTTTTGGGAACTCACTTTTTTAATCCGCCAAGGTATCTGCG
>JANMVA010000335.1:0-3480 GCA_031392195.1 Saprospiraceae bacterium
GCCTTGTTTACCCCTTCAAAATTTCTGCGAAATTTCTCTCCCCTGTGTGCTTCGCAACCCCGGGGTTTTTGAATATCTACAGGGTGCAGGAGTTTTCTCCTGCACCAAAGTAAAAATCCGCGTTCTCCCCAGTTTACCCCTTCAAAATTTCTGCGAAATTTCTCTCCCCTGTGTTTCTACGTTAATCACACCTATGGTGTGTGTTTACTTCGAAACCCCCGGGGTATTTGAATACTCTCCAATAACGTGCATAGCCTTTGCACCATTCCACCGTTCCGCCTTTTCTAATATGGAAATTCAATCACTTTCACCAACTTCTCAAGATTGTCGAAGGATTTTTCCCACGCCGCTTCCTTCTTTTTCTTTTCCGTTAAGTTGAATAAAATATTTCCCAACTTATTTTTTTTCACGAAATAATCAATGGTCAATCGCGTATGCGTGTCATCGACTTTTTCGACGAGGTAGAATATTGATTTTTTTCTTTGTTCATCAGTTTCGCTAAATGAAATGATTTCCGGTTGAAATTGGATGCCGCTGCTATAGATGATTTCTTCGCCGCCTTTATAAATATTGCGATACTTCATGCCGACACGCGGGAGGTAATGACTCAGTTCTTCGACTCTCAACACACCTTCCTGCCATTGATTCCGGTATTCAAACATGCCGGAGCTTCTGAACAGCGTGATGATATCCGTTTCGATGACACGCGAACAACTGAACATCTTAACCGGCTGTTCAATTTGATGAGCAGGGACCAGGTCTTTTGAGATTTTGTCTTTCAGGCTTCCGAGTTGTATATAATGAAATGGAACATCACCGTGTTCTGTATGCTTCGTGCTTTGATCCCATTTCATACCATCAGCAATTGCATCCGGATCATCGGTTGAAAGCATTGCATCCGTGATCAACCAATACTCATGTTGGTGAATATCATTTTTCAAAAGCTGATGGGCTACGATGATATCTTTCCCAATGAGCTTTTTAAATTCCCGCACCTTGTAGTCGGTAAACTCACCAAAGTGCGTTACAATTTTCAGGCTGAGATCAACAGCAGAGGAACATGCCTCGCATTGGCAATAACGACTGACATCATATGCAAAGAGGCTTTGATGAAAATCACAAAACATTTTCTCCACTTGTTTATAGAGTGCGGGAAGATCAGGGGAATCTCCATATCGATAAAAAAGAATGGCATCGCCTTCGATCTCGGAGATCTGCAGATCAATCTCATTGGCGCTGACCAGGATCTCGAGCAGTTCCTGGATGATCATCCGGCCGTGGACGATATCTACCTTATTGACAAAATTGGTAAACCCGCTGATGTCGGGAATAAAGATCAGGCCTCTGTTGTCCACTTTTTACTTTAAAGTTACTTTTCATTCCTCAACAGAGTTAGTAGTTGAGACGGTCAATGCAAGAACGTGAGAGACTTGAGAACAAGAGAGACGTGAGAAAGTGAGGCTATGAGAAAACGAGAAAACGAGAAAATGAGAAAATGAGAAAATGAGAGTACTGGCTGGACTTGCCCCGGCCTATGAAAATACCAATAGTGAGATCACTAATGGTTACATATTTTCTGATGAAGAATCATGAAGCGATGAAATCATTTGCAAACAGGAGAAATCGTGTAGCGATTCAACCGTTCCACCTGGTTGGTGAGCTGTAGCCCATGGATGAGTGGTTGCAAGTCGAACCATTCCGCCGTTCTGCCTTACCTATGATGCAGAAAAGAAATCCCTTACCCTTGCGATCATCTGTGGAGTGGAAAGTTGCTTTGCGGCTTCTACCGTTATTTTTTTGTTTTGGAAGTGGGAGTCTTCATTTAGGTAGTTCACAAATTGCTCCTGGGATTTGCCGGGGCCGAAGATCAGGATGCTGTCAAACTTGAGAAGGATGGATGCTACTGATTTAAAATACTGATGCGTATTTGCCTGGTCGGCATTATTGGATGCGTGTTCGCCTTTGCTGCCATGGTAGGACTGAGCGGTAACCTTGTCCTGGATGCCAAATCCATCTTCGTTACTTTCATTTTCAGGATTATTGCTGATAATCGTAGCGTGCTGGCTATCGAGCCATACACCGGCAAACTGTTTTGGATCTGTGTTTTTCATAGGAATTGATTGACCTTTTAGTAAAAAGGAGTTGTCAGAGAGGCAATGTAACAATTTCGAATCGAGATAGTTGTTGATTTAATAATAAAAAGATTTTTTGGAAATTGATTTTGCCTCATCAGCGTACCATCTATAGAGCTTCGTTCCTGTTTATTTTCCACATATACACACTCGGTTTCAGGTCTATATATATGGACACAACTGAGTCATACAAAAATTGTTAGACAAGCAACATGTGATGGGCGGGAAATTTGAATACTGAAGTCCTCTTTCGCAAGCAAACAAAATCCATTGAATGATAAAAAATGAGCGAACCAAAAGATATCACAGGTATACTCCCGGGCCAATACACAGGTAAAGCCATTGAAGTGCAATCCTCTGTAGAAATGAGTGATCATGAGGAGGCAAGGAATTTCTACCAGACGGTGAAAGAAAGATTGCTCGACATCAATCAATGGCATGAGTTAGCCGGTGTGATCAGTGCTAAATTTCAATTAATCGATGCCGGGGGTTCTGAAGTAGAAAGACCAGCGCAGATTGGTGATTATTTCAAAATCGATATTCCAGGCCCGGGAAGCAAAGATGGAGAGGGCTTTGATTGGGCCTGCGTTGAGGCTTTGAATGAAGTCACAGATGGTGATGATCAAAGCATCGGATTGCGTGTACGTCCTTGTCCGAATCCATTGGGTGATAGTCAGAACGTCGCTCATTTTTATTCAGAAGAGTCGACGTGTAACTTTATTATTACACGGGAAGGGAAATCAATACATGCCCGGATCATTGATCGCAATGTCAAACCAAATGATGTGGCTTCTTCATTGATGGATAAACTGCGTGACTCTGCAATTGGGGTTGGGGCGCTGATTAAGTTTTCTGAATTGCAGTGGAAGAATTTAGTCGAAGGATTTATGAAACAATAATTTATCCGTTTGTAAACGGAAGATTACAGTACGTATATGCCTTATATATAAAACCTGATTTTCAACAAGCACGACGTTTTTAGTCATTCGCTATCCTGGATCCCGTATATCTCAATGAAGCACCACAAACTTCCTGGTCAATAAATTCTTCTCCAAATTTATAAGCATGATATAGATACCATTGGGAAGTTGTGAAATATCAATCATTTCATCTAACGAATTCGATCTTTTCGAAAAAACCTGAAAACCGATAGCGTTCAGAATACTAATTTCAATTTGGGTTCCTTCTTTCCAATTTCCTTGAATATAAATTTGATCGCTAGCAGGATTTGGTAACAATCCTATTGTGTATCGGAATTTTTTCTCTTCTTCAAGTCCCGTAGGCAAGTCAAATTTGTCGACTATGATGCAGGTAACTACCGTCTTTTAAAATCATCTCCATATAAAAA
>JANMVA010000361.1:0-1643 GCA_031392195.1 Saprospiraceae bacterium
TTCAGATCAAATTCGTCATAGATCGCCTTGTCGCCGAGGTTTTCAAAGAATTTTCCTGAACCGTATTTGACATTGTACTGAGACCTGTCGATTTTCAGATCCGCAGTTGCGGTTACTTCCTTGCCATTGACAGTCACCTGGGCAGGGAAAGTAATGGTGTTCGTAACGCCTTTGATTGTGAAATCGCCTGTCACATCATACAGGCCATCACCTTTTGATTTGACATTTTTCACCACAAGTGTTGCTGTAGGATGAGCGTCTACTCCAAAGAAATCATCTGATTTCAGGTGTCCCTCGAGGCTTGCTTTTCCTTTGTCCTGTAGATCCAGAACGGTGATCGATGGCATGTCGATCGTAAATGACCCACCGGTCAGTTTGCCTTTTTTTAGGGTCAATGAACCATCTTTAATATTGATGCTGCCATTATGCTGGCCTGTAACTTTGCGTGCAGTCCAGAGGACAGTAGATTGGTTAGCTTTTACTTTGACGACTGTTTCGTCACCCGGATTTCCGGCTTGTGCTGCGAATGCGAATGCAGTCAAAAAGAGCATGGAAAAAAAGAATTTAGACATAGTTTGTTGATTAATGTGATTGAATAAAGTGCAAAGTAACATGTCTATAAATTGATCGTTGCATACTCGTGCAGGCTTAAGATTTTTTTAAGTTTTTCTTGAGAATAATTGCTCAAAACTTAACATTGATGGGGAGTTACCAACTGCAAGGAGTTTTCTCCTGCAGTTAGCTTGATTCCAAATGGAATCCACTGGTTGCTTGGAGAGAACTCCCGCAACCGGTATTTTTCAATTGGTTTTGTTTGTGAGCACCCTTTGCCCTTTGCTTATTTTATTCCTACGATCCCCCACGGAAGACGCGCCTGCGGCTCCCCCGAAACAACGGCGTCCCAGAAATTCATGATCTGGGGTAAACGTGTCTTCATAAGTGATGAGGCTTCAGAGCTGTTTTGATCCATTAGTTCGCTGATCATTTTCTGCAATGGATTCTGGAAGACAGGATATTCTTTGATGCGGTACTTTTCCAAACCCGCAAGTGATGCGGCTGATTCAATGGCATCTTCGAGAGTGCCAAGCTTGTCCACGAGGCCATTGTTCAATGCTCTTTGTCCTGACCAAATTCGACCCTGTGCAATACTATGCACCGAATCACGTGACATGCCTCTGCCTTCAGCTACTTTATTCAGGAACATTTCATAATATGCATCTGTCCGTGTCTGCAGATAATTATCTTCTCTTTCAGTCCAAGGGAAAAGCAAGGTGAAGTCAGCGCTGTAAGGACCTGTGCGCACCGTGTCAAACTGGACACCCAGTTTGTCTTTCAATGCGCGCGAAGGATTAGGGATCATGGAGAATACTCCAATGCTTCCTGTCAGTGTATTCGGTTGAGCAATAATCGTATCGGCCATAGCAGACAAATAATAACCACCACTTGCGGCGAGGTCACCCATCGATACCACCAGTTTTTTACCATCCGCTTTCAAGCCAACCAATTGCCTGTAAATATTCTCAGCACTCAGGATACTGCCACCGGGACTACCGCTGAGAATCACTGGCTCCTGGTTCGGGAACTCTGCCACCAGCGACAGCCGGCCGCCGAGCGCTTCAACATAGCCCCGAAGGGTCGAGATG
>JANMVA010000432.1:0-4220 GCA_031392195.1 Saprospiraceae bacterium
CCGGTTAATACCAGCGTTGCTCAAGATGAAAGGTTTCCAGGTTGGGGAGATGGTGGTGAATCATCGTGCGCGAACTGCAGGAGTCACGAAGTACAATATGAATCGGACGATGAAGGGGTTTGTGGACATGATCGCGATCTGGTATTGGAACCGGTATGCGATGCGTCCTTTTCATTTTCTGGGTACGATTGGAATTTTTATACTGATGATCAGTTTTCTTGCCGGCGTGATGACGATGGTGGAATATTTCCAGGGGCAGGACATGTCAGAGACATTTTGGCCGATGGTGACATTGTTATTGTTTTTGATTGGCATTCAATTTTTCATTTTGGGTTTCATTAGTGATATGCTGATGAAGACGTATTATGGGCAGAGTGGGCAGCAGGCTTATTCTATTAAAGAGGTTGTGGAGAATAAGTAAACTGTTATCAGTGAACGGTAAACGGTGAACGGTAAACTGTAAACGGAAAGGCGGAGGCGGAGGCGAAGGCAAGAAGTTTTTCAGCGAAACTCAGCGAAATCAGCGGCTTGTTTCATTCATTCCGGGCCGTCATTTTTAGTTATCAGAAATTTTTAAAATCTTAACTGTACTTTTTTGATTGCTCCTGCTATCAGTAATTGTAGCATAGTATACACCTGAAGGTAAATCCTGAAGGCTAATCTGTAGTGAATTTTCACTGGTTAATTGATAACCTTTGACCAGGATTCCTTCAACATCAAATAGTTGCACATCTCCTGTAAATTCCTTATCAAAATGAAGCGTAGTCAAACCAGTGGTCGGATTTGGAAATACTTTTATTTTTTCATTTTGGGAAATATTTTGATTTGAAGTCGCTAATTGCATACCCAGATCGGCTCCATTAAAGCAATAATATTTAACAGCGACATTTTGCTCCGGTCCCAATTTCTTGGTATAGGCTCCAAGGATAAATAAACCGTCTTCATATAACTTACTTACGGCTAACTCTCTAGTAAATTCCTCATCTTCAAATGCACTGGTAAGCGAAGAGATATATTCAAACTCATTTGAACCTCTCCTTAACTTAAGAACATCCAAGCCTGTTCTGCCGGTATTGGAGAGGAACCCAGCAAAATAATCGTACTCGGGTGATGAATAGAGAAGTCGGATCGATCTATAATAATGATTATCTACTCTTACACTTGGAATATGATGCACAAGATTTCCCTCCTTATCGAGACAGACAAGATAAGTTGTATGTTCATTTATAGAGAAATCCTTATAAGGTTGTGATAAATAAATCCTGCCATCTGCTAGGTCAAAAGTCAAATAAAGAAATGAAGTTTCCTTTCCCGGAATTAAGTGCTCAATATTAAGACGCTTAATGAATTTAATCTCAGTCCTTTCATTAATACTAAACCAAATCAATTGCACCTTGGCATTATCAGGATGAAGCTTATCCTGAAAAATGATCCCTACAAATGTGGAATCGTCAATTTGCTGTGTGTATTGTGGTTGTCCAATTGAAAAAACGCCTAATTCGTCAGGTGTTTCATAAAGTATTCTAGATTTTGGTTGATTGCCAACAAGATTATGTTCATGGTTCAATTCATAAAAATAATAACCATACTCATAATCAGCATTAATAATCTCATAATCAAGATTCAAAACGACATAAGCTGAATCATGCTTAATAGGATAAAAATGAACATATTGAGGTATAAAATCTTCAACACTGTCCTGCCCAATGATTGCTTTCATTAATTCCCCAGATTCAAAATTAAATATCTTACGAACAAAGTTAGATCTTCCACCACCCACATTCCAATATCCAAATATTGAGTCCACATATTCACCATGAAGCTTTATCCCAATCATTTCCACATTCCCATCTGGTCGTAAGTACATATTCTTGTAATAATCCTGGAAACCTCCATTGTAAAAAGTGTGGAAATTCTGCCATTTCATCTGACCTGATTCAATATCCAGTTTTTCCAAAATATACCCATATGTTTCAGCATTAAAATTAAAGCATTGACTGGCAATAATAATATCATCATTATAACGGTAACATTGATGCGGATGAACCGTAGTATATTTATTCAGACCTGGCTGAATACCAACATCATAATAATTAGTATCCCATATTATATGTTCCCACAATGGCTGTGCTTCAACGAATTGAATCGTTATCGGTTCTGGCTGAGAATAAGTAAATTGACTGCTTATTAAAAATAAAATAATATTAATAATTCTCATAATTTATAGTTTAATATAATTGAATAAAGTGAATCTCCCCTAAACTAAAGGTAGAAATAATTTGTTGAGAAATCAATTCCTTATACCTAGCCAGAGGAGATTCATCAGTTATTTAATAGAACTCAAAAATATACTTTCCTACTCTATACACCGATAAACACAATTCGATTCAGTTTCACATCTATTCAAAATTGGATTTCCTTCAAAAACAGGGGGATCCGTACAATATTCAGTATCAGGCGGAGCGAAAAGGGTTTCTAAATGAAGAACATTATTTTCATCTATGCATATGGCAGTGTGCCATTCACAACAATCAGCGCCACAAGCTATTTTTGCATATGTTGCTGCGCCATTTGCCAAATGAAAATAACATCTTTTATAGCAACTGGCTTTAAGAAATAGAATATTAAAGAACAATCCATGTCCACATTTAAAATTATTATTATTAGAGACATATTGAGCAATAATTTGGGCTTGCAATTGATCATAAATTGATGACTCAAAATTCTCCATAAAATTTGTCAATGTAGAACCTCCTATTCCAATGGCAGTTGTTAATGCCGATGAGAATGTAGAGCAATTATGCGTAAGTATTTGAAAATCCCCCATCGTATAATCGACCATCATTGAACCAGCATAACATAAATAATATTTATACACTACTGTAAATGTACAGGTGGTATATGAAGGAAGATTTACAACAACAGTATCTGTATACTCAATATCATTACAGTTAGTTCCTGAATTAATAGAACCAGGGACACAGGAAGTGCCAATCAACTCAAGCAAATCTTCTACAGTTGGATCCCCTTCCCCCTCTCTATAATTAATCGGAGATTTATCTGAACTTTTTAGCAAGACTGATTCCTCCTTACAACGGATCACTGTTGTTTGATACCGCTATCAAAATAAGAACAAGTAAAGTACCAGACTTCCGTGCAATAATTTGTTTCGGATCGAAACTAAAATTTGTTTTCATAGATTTAAAATTTGAAATGTGACCAATATATGTTACGACATAACAATAGTAAAGATCCTTGACCCAAGGCCCAAGCAATCAAAAGAGAAAAAGCAAATTCTATTGTATCCTATTTCGGATTGATTGAATGTTGTTCTCTAAAAGTTATGTTCTAAATCAATTAATACTGTGAACTGATTTTCAATAAAATTCAAGTCTGGGTGTCTGGTTTCAAATAAAAGTTTTCTGTTCCATATATAGAAATAAAAATCGAAAATGTCTTTTTGGAGACTAAGAATGGAATATTAACTACTGTAAAAAAGTGATAAATTTTTGAGCCAAAATTGAGTGTTTAAGGAAACTGGGCAGGTTGAAGACTTAAAGAAATTGGACAGGTTATATGAGTTTGGATGACGGAATAGTCTATGGTTCTATGATGTAAAGACCATTTAACATTGCAACCTTAAACTAGTCTTTTCATCTAAAACATATGCCCTGACCAGTTTCTTTAAACTTTCAACCAATTACATTCATGCCCCAAGTATTCAATATCTTGAGTGGGTAAAATCCATCATCTACAGAAAAAATGTCTTCATCTTACATAAAAGGAATCGGCTTCTACGTTCCGGAAAACATCGTCACGAACAAAGACCTGGAGCGCCACATGGATACTACCGATGAGTGGATCCAGGAACGAACGGGTATACAGGAGCGTCGGTATGCAACACGCCATAAGGAAACGACTTCCACTACCGGCACACGCGCAGCAGAAAATGCACTGGCTGATGCCGGCATGAATGCCGAGGAAATCGATCTGATCATTTTTGCCACGCTCAGTCCCGATTATTATTTCCCCGGTGCAGGTGTTTTATTGCAACGCAATCTGGGTCTCAATAAAAAAGAAATTCCTGCGCTCGATGTGCGCAATCAATGCAGTGGATTTATTTATGGACTGACGGTAGCCGATGCTTTTATCAGAAGTGGTTTTTACAAAAACATTTTGCTTGTCGGTGCGGAGACGCATTCGATGGGACTTGATTATTC
>JANMVA010000437.1:0-1850 GCA_031392195.1 Saprospiraceae bacterium
GTTGACATAATTCATTTTTGCTCCTTTCATCAATGCTGCTGATTCTAAAAAAGAAAGTTTTCCGGCCAGGATCTCTACTTTATGACCAGGTGATTTGGCAAGTAAATATTCACAAAGTTCAGTATCACTTTTCGCTCCTAACAGATAGATTGTCACATGACCGGGCAGCTTACGGATCAACTCTACCCAGCGATCAGGAGGATATTGTTTTGTAAACCAAATGGAAGCTGGTGCTATACACACGTAGTCTCCTTCTTTTTTTACTTTTTGAAAATCAGATTGTGAAGGATAAAGTCTGGGCAATACAAATTGCTTATCGGTGATTGATTCGATCAGGGAAAGATTGCGTGAGACTTCATGCCCGTCTGACCCCCTACCCCCTGATGCTTCGACCTGCTTGCGCTCAACCTTCTGCGACAGCTCAGCAACCAGGGGGACTTTCGATTTCGTTAATGTAGGTAGTACGTGTTTGATTTTGATGTCAAAGAAAGGTGACCATGGATTTTTATCAAAACCAATAGTCGTTTTAGCACCGGAAAATTTTGTAATCAAGCCTGTAGTAAAAAATCGCTGGACGTTGATGACATAATCATATCGCTGAAGACGGATCGAGCCGATAAGCTTCCAGAGATTCGAATATTTATTTTTCTTTTTATCAAAAATGAGAACTGCACGCAGGTGTGGGTGATTCGTTAATAATGTTTCATTTCCCTTTCGCACCAGGATATCAATGCTGGCCCCGGGATAATGGTGTTTCAGTTTTTCAATTAGGGGCGTTGCCAGAACAACATCACCAATGAACGCAGTCTGAATAATAAGGAATTTCATATCTGATGGTAAAAGTAAACAGCCTTTATCATACTCCCACATCATCAAGCAAAATCTGCCATTCCTTCAGGTGACCTCGCTATTTAATTTTCACAACATATTCCATATAATGCTCGTCAGTGTTATCGTAATTCTCCAGGAATTTTTTTTCATCAGCCGCTTTCATTGTTTTCCGGGTATCCTCAATTTTCTTTTCTAATGGGATTTGATCGTCCAGATCATAAAATAAATTTTTTGTATTCATGATCATCAGCCGTCCCTTCGTTTGAGCCAATAGATCTTTAATGATCAGGCGATTGGGCATAGTAGATTTCCAGCCACTGCTGATAATACTATAATCCAGTGTCGCCATGGCTGCAAGATCCTTATGTGTCATCAATTTCAACCCTAAACTTTGAGCTGTGCCATTATGACTGAGATGATGTGCCACTTTATAAAAAACTGTTTGGTTTAGGAGGTCCTTCGTTTCGATGGTTTCATCTTCATCCTCCCATTCTATATCATGCCAGGATGACCAGCTCCCGAATTCCGCATCACCCGGGAAGAGCAAAACTTTCTTTTCTTCCGTAAATTGAAATGCAAGTGCAAGGCTCAGATTATTGGTGAGGCTATTCATACGAAGCGCCAGTGATCCTGAACTCATGAGCCAGTCAAAATCAATCCCCCGCCATTCTTCACTTTTATATGCCGTTTCAGCGACTTTTAACCGATCCTTATCTGAAACTTCATACGTAGTATCAAAGGGAAATATCTTTTCATCCATGTTACCATTGTCGTGAAAATTCAGTGCCCCCAACAACAATTCATCCGCATCGATATCCTTATTGTGATCGTATGATTCACCCGGTCCACCACTTTCTGTTTTCACAGTATCATACAACAAAGGCGGGCCTAATACAAATATTTTTACACCCGGTAACCCCTCAAGATCCTTCATGATCGTTCCGGGTTTAAAATACTGGATGTTATTCTTTGCAATTTTTTCCTTAACAATTGCCATACCTTTCAATCCAGGTTTTAGC
>JANMVA010000440.1:0-3941 GCA_031392195.1 Saprospiraceae bacterium
CATTTTCTGATGGCCAGCCACTCAATATGATCCTCGATGACGGTGGTGACCTGACTAACATCGTCCTGGATAAATATCCCGAGCTCGTGCAATCCGTCAAAGGCATTACTGAAGAAACAACGACTGGTGTTCTACGTCTCTATGAGCGAGAGAAAACAGGTACACTACCTATGCCGGCGATCAATGTCAATGATTCTGTGACCAAATCAAAGTTTGATAATAAGTATGGTTGTCGTGAAAGTTGTGTCGATGCGATCCGCCGTGCAACGGATATCATGATGGCCGGAAAAGTAGCAGTCGTTGCAGGATATGGTGATGTTGGAAAAGGATCTGCTGCTTCATTGCGCTCGGCAGGTTGCCGTGTAATTGTGACAGAGATCGATCCGATCTGTGCGCTGCAGGCGGCCATGGAAGGATTTGAAGTAAACAAGATGTCTGATGCGATCAAAGAAGCTGACATCGTAGTTACTGCTACAGGCTGTAAGGATGTCCTTGGCGCAGAGCATTTCAAATCGATGAAGGATAAAACCATCGTGTGTAACATAGGTCACTTTGACAACGAAATTGATGTAGCGTGGCTAAATTCAAATACCGGAAATACAAAAGTGGAAATCAAGCCACAGGTAGATAAATACACGATCAACGGAAAGGATATCATCCTGCTCGCCGAAGGCCGTTTGGTAAACCTCGGTTGTGCCATGGGCCATCCATCCTTCGTGATGTCCAATTCATTTACTAACCAGACACTGGCGCAATTGGAACTGTGGACGAAAGGGGATCAATACGAAAACAAGGTTTATGTGTTGCCAAAGCATCTGGATGAATTGGTTGCACGCCTTCACCTCGATAAGCTTGGTGTTCGTCTCGATGTATTGACGCCGGATCAGGCTTCTTACATCGGTGTCACACCGGAAGGCCCGTATAAACCTGATTATTACAGGTATTGATCTCGATTGTTCAATTTGCTGAGTGAAAGCATTATTGCTCTTTTTCTTTCTGACAGTTACTTGCATTCAACACACGATTGCTGTTGATGATCATGATATTCATATCAGCTTATCCGAATTGCGTTTTAATGAAGAATCGCAATCGTTTGAGGTGGCGATCAAGATCTTTATTGATGATCTTGAATTAGCCTTGAAAAAAGAAGGAGCTACGAATTTGCAAATTGGTACTAACAAGGAAAGTGATGTGGCTGACGAACGCATTATTTCTTATCTCGATAAACATTTTTCCATCGAAGTGGATGGTAAAAAGTTGGCTTCACAATTTATCGGAAAAGAAATAACGGATGACATGATTGCTGTGTGGTGTTATGTTGAATTCAAAAAACAACCGGGTAAATCGGTGAAATGTATTTTATCCAACAGCATTCTCACAGAGATATATTCGGACCAGCGTAACATAATAGACATCCATATGAATAAATCGCACAAGGATTATATCATCCTGGAATCAGCGCGAACAACATGGACATATCATTATTAGATGCTGATCAATAAATTGTTCACCGGGCCGATCAAACTTTATCAGTGGACCTTGTCTCCTATTCTAGGTGCCAATTGCCGGTTTGTTCCATCCTGCAGTCAGTACATGATCGATGCCATTGAAGAGTGGGGGCCGTTTAAGGGCATATGGCTGGGGTTGAAGCGAATTGTCAGGTGCAATCCCTGGGGTGGCCACGGACATGATCCTGTTCCCAAACGGCAAGAATCCAAATAGGACTTTATTTTTACTGGTTGTCTCCTCGATCAGAATGAGGGAATCTATTTGTTCAGTGTAAAATTTAATAGAGTTCCTTTTTTAATATATATTTTTTTATTCTTTGGTTTGAATATCATTTAACTTGGAGGCAACGATTTTTTTGCATCTCATTTACAATTCAAACCAACTGAAATGAAAAACCTATTTATCCTGCTTGCGTGGGCCATCCTTCCGACAGTCACCAATCTGAATGCCCAAGTCACGACCTCTGCAATGACGGGGTATGTATGGGATGAAGCACATGAACCTTTACCGGGTGTTAATGTAGTAGCCACACATCTACCGTCAGGTACCATATATGGTGTGATCACGAGAGATGATGGAGGTTATACCATACCCAATATGCGAATCGGTGGCCCTTATCTGGTTGAAATCAGCTTTGTTGGATATGAGAAAGCATCAAATGAAGATATCTACCTAAAACTTGGAGAAAAACTGAGAAGAGATCAGACACTACGTGAATCTCTAACCCAACTAGGTGAAATTGAGGTTGTAGGATCGATAAACTCTACGATCAATAGTGACAGAACCGGTGCTGCATCATTCATTTCAAATGACCAGATCAGATATATGCCCACAATTACCCGGTCAGCTGCTGATCTTACCCGGTTGAATCCAATGGCTGCTGAAGGTGGTTCTTTTGCCGGCAGGAATGATCAGTACAACAATTACTCATTGGATGGTTCGGTGTTTAATAATCCTTTTGGACTTGATGCTGCTACACCAGGTGGACAAACAGATGCCCAGCCTGTGTCTCTTGATGCCATAGATCAGATTGTCGTTAATATTGCCCCTTATGATGTCAGTTTGTCAGGCTTCACCGGAGCATCCATTGATGCGGTTACCAAATCAGGTACAAATTCCTTTAAAGGTTCAGTGTTTGCTTACTACAGGAATAAAAGTATGATAGGTGTCAAGGTTGCTGATACAGAAGTTGAGCGTGGAGACTTGGATCAACTGCAAACCGGTTTCAGTATTGGAGGTCCCATTGTTAAGAATAAGGTCTTCTTTTTTGCCAACTTTGAATTGGAGCGACGTTCTGATCTCGGATCGTATTTTCTGGCTAACAGGGGAAGTACCGGATCCAATGTATCACGTGTGCTGGCGTCCGATCTGGACCATGTTTCCAATTTACTTCAACAAGAGTTTGGCTATGAAACCGGACCGTACGAAGGATTTAAACACAACACCGATAATCAGAAAGCCATCTTCAAGCTCGATTTTAATCTGAGTAAGGCCCATAAGCTGACAGCCACGGTCAATTACCTGGATGCTTTAAAAAATAAACCTGCGCATCCTTCGGCAATTGGTCGCCGGGGTCCGGATTTTCAAACATTGCAATTCCAGAATGCAGGCTATACGATCAATAACAAAATTCTTTCGGGCATCATCGAACTGAATTCTCTCATAGGTAACAATGCCGCAAATAAGTTTCAATTTGGAATGTCTTCATTTAAGGATAGCAGGGATCCATTCTCTGCGCCATTTCCGGTTTTAAATATTGGAAAAGATGGAATCCGGTACATTGTTGCGGGCCATGAGCCATTTTCAATCAATAATACACTTGACCAGGATGTCCTGCAGGTATCCGATAATTTTAATCTCTATCTGACCGGACATACATTGACTTTGGGCGGTAGTTTTGAGCGGTATGCCTTCGACAATTCATTTAATCTGACAGGGTACGGAGCAAGGGTATTTTTCCCGGATATTCCTATTGAAGATTTTGAAGCTGTTGTCACCTCACCGGAATTTCATGCAGAGGTTGATGCAGCACGGGCGTCATTTGATGCAAATAATGCGAATGGAACCTGGGCGTTAGCGGAGACCAATATGGGACAAATGGCTTTCTACGTTCAGGACGAATGGGCGGTAAGTGAGCAATTTAATCTGACACTCGGCCTTCGTACGGATATCCCTCTTTATTTTAATACACCTGAATTGATCCAGGAGAATATCGATCGCAGTTGTTGTTACGATCCAAGCATCATTTATTCAGACGAGAATGGTGATCCTGTTACATTCGATCATACGATACTTCCCGAATCTAAACCATTGTTTTCACCAAGGCTTGGATTTAATTACGATCTGAGTGGCGATCAACGGTCGCAATTACGAGGAGGAACAGGGTTATTTACAGGGGCCTTTCCCTTTGTATGGGTAGGCAACCAGGTGGC
>JANMVA010000581.1:0-2320 GCA_031392195.1 Saprospiraceae bacterium
TAATAAGTTCGACCGTATCCAGTGAATCGGCTCCAAGGTCATTTGTGAAGCTGGCTTCTGAAGTAACTTCAGATTCGTCAACACCTAATTTGTCAACGATGATTTTCTTCACCCTTTCAGCTATGTCTGACATAATGGTTGTATTTGATTAAGGTTGCAATAGTAAATAAAGAATTGGCTTTTAATCCAATTAGCTCATTTCATAAAAGACTTACCCGACCTATTATGTTCACTCCTGGTAAATATTAATCACGTCTATTTCTCCGGTATGCGAGTATACAAAATAATATGATGTGGGGCTGCCGGTTGCAGGAACAAAAGCATGGTTTTAGCTTCGCCCCTGAAATTTTCGTTTAATTGTCCCTATAAGTATGGCCAGATCAGGTTATCAGAACACTAAGATTGTTGCCACTGTTGGTCCTGCTTGCTCCAGCTACAACGGTTTGCTCGAACTGGCCAAAGCCGGGGTTGACGTATTCAGACTCAACTTTTCACACGGTTCCCACGAAGAACACCTGGCTGTCATCAACCATATCACCACGATTAATGAAAAGTTTAAGTTCCACGCGGGGATCCTGGCTGATCTTCAGGGACCCAAAATCAGGATAGGGGACATAGCTGAAAAAGAGATCCTGCTGGTCAATAATGCGGAAATCATTTTTACAACCGAAAAAATACCCGGTTCAGTCGAACGCATTTTCATCAATTATGATAATTTCCCAAAAGAAGTAGAAGTTGGCGAACGCATCCTGCTTGACGATGGGAAACTCGTGTTACAGGTTGTAGCCACGGATGGATTGACGGAAGTAAGATTAAAAGTGCTGCATGGGGGAATTCTATCTTCCAGGAAAGGAGTCAATCTGCCCGATACAAAATTGTCCATTCCATGCATGACGCCGAAGGATAGAGAAGATCTTCAGTTTATCCTGACTCAACCTGTGAACTGGATTGCATTGTCTTTCGTACGAAAAGCCGAGGATGTAAAAGAGTTGGCCGACTTGATCGAGGCAGCAGGTCATCCAGCCAAAACAATTGCCAAAATTGAAAAGCCGGAAGCGATACGGAACATCCGTAAAATCGTGAAGCAGGCAAATGGAATAATGATAGCCCGTGGAGACCTCGGTGTGGAAGTAGCAATGGAAAAACTCCCAACCATGCAGAAAGAGATCATCAGGTTATCGATCAATCGCTCAAGGCCTGTGATCGTCGCCACACAGTTAATGGATTCGATGATCAACAATCCAAGTCCGACGAGAGCTGAAATCACTGATGTAGCTAATGCAGTACTGGATGGAGCAGATGCCGTGATGCTCAGTGCAGAAACATCTGTTGGCAAGCACCCTGCATTAGTGGTGCAGGCGATGAATAAGATCATCACTGAAGCAGAGAAACATTATTCTCCACGCATCCAACATTCTCTTCCTTCCCCAAAATCAAGGACCTTCTGGTCAGATACCATTTGCTATCACGCTGCGCGAATGGCACAGGATGTCAATGCCAAAGCGATCATCGGGATGACAACTTCCGGTTTCACGGCATTTAAGATCTCATCTTACAGACCATTGGATACCAAGATTTTTGTTTTCTCTGACCAACTACACATGCTCAATGCACTCAATCTGGTGTGGGGTGTACAGACATTTTACTACAATAAATTTTCATCCACCGATGACACCATTTATGACGTGGTCAGTATTCTGCTGGAGGCTGGCAAGGTTAAAAAAGGAGACATCGTCATCAATACAGGCAGTATGCCCATGCACATGCGCTACCGAACGAATATGCTGAAGCTCACGTTAGTCGATTGACAAATCCGCCGGCATACCTTAAGTGGGGATTTTTCCGTTTCTAAACACTATATCAGCGTTACCACAGGATGAAAATTGATCGCCTTTCTTGTTTCTTTTTCCTTTTTTTTACATGTGTAATCAGCTTGCTGCCAGGGGTTTCTTCTGCTTTAGCACAAACCCGTCCGTCGATTGAGCAGGTTAATATCGAGAAAAAGCTGATCGAAGGAAAGAAGTTTGCCATGCTTGGTGATTGGGAAAAGGCAGAAAGTATCTTCAAAGCCATCCTCTCAGAAGATGTACAGAACAGTGTTGCTAATTATGAGCTGTCCAGAACCCTGGCAGCGAGCGGCAAGCTTGCCGATGCATTAGCTTATATCCGCAAAGCCATCAGGCTCGAACCGGACAATGAATGGTATCTGCTGATGGAAGCTGATATCCATGAAAAAAACAACGATCTCTTTTCTTCGATGGGAATTTATGATCAGTTGATCCAACTGAGGCCGGACAGAGCACATTATTATGAAATGCTG
>JANMVA010000645.1:0-3985 GCA_031392195.1 Saprospiraceae bacterium
TTGAAACATTCCAGGCTAACCGGATGAAGATGCGTTTCAGGGATGATAAAGGGAAAATCCAGATCGTGCATACTTTAAATGGCAGTGCATTGGCTTTGGCGCGGATTGTTGCTGCCTTGCTGGAAAATAATCAAACGGAGGATGGAATCAGAATACCGGAGGTGTTAGTTCCTTACACTGGTTTTGATATGATCTAAAGCCAGGCTCGTCGATTTTTGTACTACCCGGATATGGTGATGAAACCTAAAAACCGATTTTTGCATTTATAGCATTTAACCTGACACCTTATCGTGTCACGAAAACAAAATATATGGGATTATCAATGTCTTATTGGGTACTGTTTGGAGCTCTTGCCCTGGTTGGATTTCTCGTTCAAAATCGCTTAAGGTCAAAATTCCGTAAGTACAGCCTCGTTGGTTTGTCAAATGGTATGTCTGGCGCTGAGATTGCTGCATCGATGTTGAATCATTATGGCATTCATGATGTCAATATCGTGGAAGGCCAGGGTGTACTGACAGATCACTATAACCCCGGCACGAAGACAGTCAGTCTGAGTCCTGATGTGTATAGAGGAAAGAGTGTTGCTGCTGCATCTGTTGCTGCCCATGAATGTGGGCATGCCGTCCAGCATGCAACAAAATATGGAGCACTTCAACTGAGGAGTGCCATTGTTCCGATCGTTAAAATTGCTTCTGTATTCCAACAATGGGGAATTCTTTTTGCTTTTATGTTGCTTGGAAGCATGCCTCAGTTGATGCTGATTGTGATTATCGCTATGGCTATCACAACACTGTTTAGCCTGATCACATTGCCCGTAGAATTTGATGCAAGTCGCAGGGCACTGGTATGGCTGGATGAAACAGGCAATACCAGAGGAATGGAATATGACTATGCCAAAGATTCATTGAAATGGGCTGCTATGACATATCTGGTTGCTGCATTGTCATCGGTGGTCATGTTGGTATATTTTATCCTTTCGTATCTTGGCAACAGGAATTAATCCTTCCGTGATTAATTATATCCAAATAAAAAGATTCAATCACTCAATGCTTTTCTCATGGCTGAGACTGTAGACAGCATGTTACTTCAGGGGTCACAACAAATGGATGTGGCCATCGATCACCTCAAAAAAGAATTGTCCAAAATCAGGACAGGACGGGCATCCACCGGACTGCTGGATGGACTATTGGTGGATTATTATGGCAGTAATACGCCATTGGCACAGGTTGCCAATATTGGTGTAGCCGATGCCCGAACGATCACGATCCAGCCCTGGGAGAAATCCATGCTTTCCAAAATCGAGCATTCTATTTTCGCCGCCAATCTCGGTATCACACCGATGAATGATGGTGAGATCATTCGTATTTCAATTCCGCCTCTTACAGAGGAGCGACGCCGCGACCTTGTCAAGCAAGCTAAAGGCATGGGCGAAGAAGCGAAAGTGGCACTGCGTCACGCCCGTCACAAGGTCATTGATTTCATCAAAAAAGAAATGAAAGACGGTTTCCCAGAAGATATGGGCAAACGAAAGGAAGCGGAAGTTGACAAGTTGTTGCATAATCACTCGGAGGCGATTGATCATTTGATCTCGTCCAAGGAGAAGGATATTATGACCGTCTAAGGGATTTTGGATTTTCGATTGACCGAAAGCATTACTTAAACGTGCTTGAACGTGAATGCCCCCAACCTACTTCGACACGCGCAATCCCATACACATCCAGCTCAGCACAACGCCTGCGTTCCTTCATTATTATTTCATCTCACTGCGTGTTGATGAAATATTTATTTCGGAAACGCCAGGGTGCCATTATGAATAACCTTTCTTTCCCCGGGGTTTTCGAAGCAACCACACACCACAGGTGTGATTAGCGTAGAAACACAGGGGAGAGAAATTTTGCAGAAATTTTGAAGGGGTAAAAGAACGAAGGGTAAGGAGCGCAAGGAAGAAATCTGCATTGGTGCAGGAGAAAACTCCTTGCACCGGGAAGTCTCACACGCAGAGGTTAGGGGCGCAGGCAAGAAATCTGCATTGGTGCAGGAGAAAACTCCTTGCACCGGGAAGTCATGCCAGCAGGAGTTAGGCGCGCAAGGAAGAAATCTGCATTGGTGCAGGAGAAAACTCCTTGCACCAGGAAGTCCCACAATAAACATCTCACGGTTCACGGCTCACGTCTCACGACTCTTTGTCTAGACATTACTCCCATTAGTCTTGAATCTCATTCAATTCCTCACCACAGTCTCGGGAATTGATTAATCTTAGCATCCTTTATTAAAATCTCTCCTGATGATTAAGTATTTTTTCCCACTTCTGTTTGCCGCCTTGTTTATTGCCTGTAAAAAAGAAGAGGCCCCCAGGCAGGTCAATCAATATACGATCGAGCAATTCTATTCCAATACCCGGTTTTCCGGAGGGGAATTTTCGAATGATGAAACTAAGCTCCTCGTCAATAGTGATGAATCAGGGATCTTCAATTTGTATGAGATCAATATTGCAGACGGAGCAAGGAACGCTGTGACACAATCAACGATCGAATCCTTTTTCGCTGTGGATTATGTGCCGGGTACGAACCAGATCATTTATGCAGCCGATAAAGGAGGCAATGAAATCGATCACCTCTATCTGATGGATGGTAGCGGGCAGACAACGGACCTGACACCGGCCGAAAAGGAAAAAGTAAATTTCAATCGATGGAGCGGAGATAAAAAATCATTTTACTATCAATCCAATAAAAGGGACGAACAGTATTTTGATATCTATGAAATGCAGGTGAATGGCTGGACATCTGAGCTGATCTATCAAAACAATGATGGGCTCGATGCGAACGACATCTCATATGATGAATCACATATCACACTTGTCAAACCGCTGACAACAAGTGCGAATGAGCTCTACATCCTCGATCTCAAAACCAAAGAGCGTAAAGAGATTTCACTGCCACAGGAACCGGGGATCTATACATCGTCCGGGTTTAGCAAAGACAACAAATACCTCTTTTATATCTCCGATGCCGGAAAAGAATTTGCATATCTCTCTCAGTACGATCTGCAGAGTGGCGAGCGTAAGGTTTTGTTTGAAACCAACTGGGATGTGATGTACAGCTACCTCAGTGAAAATGAAAAGTACAGGGTCATCGGGATCAATGAAGATGGAAAGAACGTGATCTTTGTCAAGGAAAGTGCAACGGGGAAAGATGTTGAATTTCCGGAAATTCCGGATGGTGATATTACCGGGCTTGCCATTTCTGACAGTGAAAAACTGATCCGCTTGTCAGTAGGCACGTCAAAGGCTCCGAATAATATCTATGTGTATAACATCGAAACAAAAGAACTGAAAAAACTCACGGAGAGTCTCAATAAAGAAATCAACAGTGATGACCTTGTTTCGGCTGAAGTGGTTCGATATAAATCATTTGATGGCCTTGAAATTCCTGCTATCTATTACAAACCGTTGCAAGCTACACCGGATAGTAAAGTACCCGCTTTAGTGTGGGTGCATGGTGGACCGGGCGGACAATCGAGGACGGGATACAGTGCACTGATCCAATACCTGGTGAATCATGGTTATGCTGTTCTCGCTGTCAATAACCGGGGCAGCAGTGGTTATGGGAAAACATTTTTCAAAATGGATGACCGCAATCATGGTGACAAGGATCTTAAGGATTGTATAGCAGGAAAGAAATGGCTTGCTGAACAAGATAATATCGACGGTGAGAAAATCGGGATCATCGGGGGCAGCTATGGAGGTTATATGACAATGGCTGCAATGACTTTTGCTCCGGATGAGTTTAATGTTGGGGTGAATATTTTCGGCGTGACGAATTGGCTGAGAACATTGAAGTCCATACCACCCTATTGGGAATCATTCAGAAAAGCATTGTATGATGAAATAGGTGATCCAACCACTGAAGATACAGTTAGATTAAAAGCACATTCGCCATTACTACATGCTGATAAGATCAGGAAACCTTTAATGGTTTTGCAAGGC
>JANMVA010000663.1:0-4328 GCA_031392195.1 Saprospiraceae bacterium
TATACCGGCTGCCCGCTGATCTCATGACGATCCTGGGCCATCCGTGTACGGATCGAAGTAACATCCGAATCATCCTCGATACTGTATATAGTGGCCATCGTTCCTACAAAAACTTCTCTCGCTGCAAATGAGGTGATCAGAGCTATTCCCATCTTCCAGTCAAAACCCAGTGGCGCAATAGCTGGTTCTATGGCTTTCCCAAGGATACCTGCATACGATTCTTCCAATGGACGTTTTTCTTTTATCGAAGTTTCATTGCCCTGTGGATCTGATATAATTTCTCTTTTCCCCGGACCAAAACTTGCCAGAAACCAAAGCACCATGGAGATGATGATGATAATTTTTCCTGCACCCAGGACGAATGATTTAGTTTTTTCCAACACCAGATAGAATAGATTTTTCGCAACAGGTGGCCTGTATACCGGTAATTCGATCATCAGGAAACTTCGCTCATTGTTTTTCAATATTTTTTTCAAAACATAGGCCGCGGATAAAGCTGCAACGATTCCAATTCCATACAACCCCATTAATGCAAGTCCCTGCTGTTCAAATCCGAATATCCGTCCTTGCGGAACAGCAAACCCAATCAAAATGGCGTAAACAGGTATGCGTGCAGAACAACTAATGAAAGGTGTTACCATGATTGTGATCAACCTTTCTTTCCAGTTGCTGATATTCCGCGTACTCATGATGGCCGGTATGGCACATGCACCACCAGAAACAAGGGCTACAATACTCCGGCCATTTAAACCAAACTTCTGCATCATCATGTCAAACATGCTGACGGCCCTTGCCATATAACCGATCTCTTCGAGGATACCGATCAATAAAAACAAAATGGCAATCTGCGGAATGAAAACAAGTATGCCGGTCAATCCTGCAAGAACACCATCACAAAGCAGATCAGTCATCCAGCCTGCAGGAAGAAGAGTTCTGACACCCAGGGATACCTGACCCATCAGGTATTCAATAAAATCCATTGGCCCGGTCGACCACGCGAATATGGCCTGAAAGATCAGCAGCATGATCAGGAAAAAAATAATGGAACCTAACACTGGATGCATCACCCACTTATCTATCTGATCTGTTGTTCGGGCACCGGCACCACCCGCATCGAGATGCAGTGCTTTTTTGATGACAGGTGTAAACTTGTCATATCGGGCAAGCGTCTCCTGGATCTGAAACTGGATGGGATTGAATCCCGTTTTTTCGGCGTAATCTTTTATTTCCTTTTTAAATGATGGTGATATCGTATCAAGCCACTCGTGATGATGGATCGCTAGCAACTTTCCATACCTGGTAGCACCATTCATCCTGTCATTGAAATGCTCAGTGATCTTTCTCTCCTGCTCCGATGGTTTATAATAAGCCTCAGTTTCTTTGTTCTCAATGGTAAGCATAGAAGCCATTTGCATCTTCAATGCAGCTACACCCATTCCTGTCTTTCCCGAGATGAGGACCACAGGAATTTTGAGATGTTCCTCCAGGTATTGAGTCTGTATGGTGATGCCGGACATGTCGGCCATATTGAGCGCCAGGATGATGGGATAGCCAAGATCCTTGAGTTGGGTCAGGAGCAACATTTGCTTTTCCAACTGGCTGATATCGGCTACATAAAGCACGAGATCAGGTTTAGGGTTCACTGTCAAAAATTGTTGGACAACGATTCGCTCATCCTTAGAAGAAGGATACATGCTGTATGCCCCGGGTAAGTCCAGGATCGTGACTTCCTGATGCTGTCCCAGGTCAACGGTCCCTGTTTTCTTGTCAACCGTAACACCGGGATAATTACCTACTTTCTGACTTAGGCCTGTCAGAAGATTAAATAATGTGGACTTTCCTGAATTGGGATTACCTGCCATCAGGATCAGGCCTGACTTTTTCGAAGCGTCCCTGATCATGATTTTTCTACGATGATGGTCATCGCCTCATCCCGGCGAAGAGCGATCTTGAACCGACTGTTAATCCTGTATACAAATGTGTTTCCCAATGCATTACGCCTAACCAGTTCAATTTGTGCCTGAGGCAGGATACCCATCGACATGAGCTTGCCGGCAATAATGCTATCTTCAAATCGCAGGATGCGACCGGATTGATTTGAGGATAATTCATGGGCTGGGAAGGAATTCAAGTTTCTATTTGTATGAAATCTAAATAGAATGCGAATATAGGGCTCCCATCCTGAATAGAATTGAAATCGCAGCTTTAGTTTAGCACGAAATAACCATCATGTTTGCCACCTATCTCGAACTTGGTTTTGACCATTTACTTGACCTGAACGGATACGATCATATCGTATTTCTGATTGCTTTATGCGCCATGTACACTTTGACAGAGTGGAAGCAGGTCCTGGTCCTGGTCACTGCTTTTACGATCGGACATAGCATTACACTGGCATTGTCTGCACTGGATATCATTACAGTCAAAGCTAGCCTGATCGAATTTCTGATTCCGGTGACCATTCTCATCACGGCCTTACAGAATCTGTTTACCAAACCAGATAGTTCCAGGAAATGGGGACCAAATTATATGCTGGCCCTATCCTTTGGTTTTATTCATGGGATGGGTTTCTCCACTTACTTTAAGGCTTTATTAGGAAAAGAAGCTGACATCATTGGACCCCTTTTTGCGTTTAATGTGGGCGTGGAACTTGGCCAGCTTTGTATTGTTGCCGCCATCATGGTCATTAATTTACTGGTTGTCCGTTTTGCAAAATTGAAACAACGAAACTGGACAATCGCTGTTAGCATAGTAGCCGCTGTATTGGCTGTTTATATGATCACACAAAGAATTTGACACATGTTTTTTTTGCTTTGGATATTTTCATTTACCGCATTGATGGTACACCCGATCCACGTCAGTGTGAGTGAAGTGGAATTGAGTGCTGATGAGATCACCTGGACATCCAGGATCTATAAGGATGATCTGCTGTTAGGCGTCTATGGAAAAAATGCAGATGTCACGATGCTGGGTGAACCGGAGAAGATCAGGGAAGACATTTTCAATTATCTGAAGTCAAATGTATCTGTCCTCTTAGATGACACAGAATTGCAATGGTCCTTCAGTGAAATTCAGCCTGATCCGGAAGCCATATGGATTACAATCACCGCAACATTGAATGGCAAAACGTGCAGCACGATCAAAATTCGAAACCATATCTTACTGGGTGTGTACAATGATCAGAAAAATGTGGTCAATCTCACATGGAAGACAGGAAAGAAAAATATGGTATTCGAAAAAGGAGATGATCAGAAAGTGATCTCCCTTTATTAATTCAACGATCTCTAATCAGCAATAGATGGATACGACCAACTTTATCAATGATATCATCGACGGATACAAGTTCGAAGACGAATCGATCATCCTCGGTGCTGCAGTTTTAGAAGGGAAACCACAAAAAGAAGTTTTCATTCGTGTCCCCTTGGCAACAATGAACCGCCATGGATTGATAGCCGGTGCTACCGGTACAGGCAAGACAAAAACATTGCAGGTCCTCACCGAACAACTCAGTTCGAAAGGAGTACCTACACTGGTCATGGATATCAAAGGTGACTTGAGTGGTATTGCCGTCAGGAGCGCAGGTCATCCCAAAATAGACGAACGACACCAACTGATTGGCCTTCCATACATCCCCGCTTCCAGTCCTGTCGAGTTTCTTTCATTATCGGAAGAGCCAGGAGCGCGACTTCGGGCTACGGTTTCTGAATTTGGTCCTGTGCTGTTTTCCAAAATGCTGGAACTGAATGAAACGCAGCAAAGCGTTATTTCAGTGGTCTTCAAATTTTGTGATGACAGGCAATTGCCTTTACTGGATCTGGAAGATTTGAAAAAAGTATTACAATACATTACAACTGATGGCAAGTCTGAATTTGAAGGTGAGTACGGTAAAATCATGACAACATCTGTAGGCACCATTATCAGAAAGATTGTTGAGCTTGAACAACAGGGTGCTTCCGGATTTTTTGGAGAACTGTCCTTTGATGTTGATGACCTGGTCCGACGGGATCATGAAGGCCTTGGCATTGTGCATATATTGCGTCTCACAGATATTCAGGACAAGCCTAAATTGTTTTCGACTTTTATGCTTCAGTTGCTCGCTGAGATTTATGCTGTGTTTCCGGAAGAAGGTGATCTCAAAAAGCCCAAGCTTGTCATCTTTATCGATGAGGCACACCTGATTTTTGAAAATGCATCGGATGCATTGCTCGATCAGATTGAAGTGATCATCAAGCTCATTCGTTCAAAAGGGATCGGGATCTTTTTCGTCACTCAAAACCCGACTGATATTCCGGATGCTGTGCTGAGTCAGTTGGGATTAAAAATTCAAC
>JANMVA010000038.1:0-3430 GCA_031392195.1 Saprospiraceae bacterium
GGCAGAGAGCATAGGGGAAAAGCATGGAGCATGGGGCATGGGGCATGGAGTAGTGTGCGGGGTTTGCCTCCATCTGTGAAATACCTAATACATAGCGCAAAAGGAAATGGAAAATTCTTATCAGCGAAAATCAGCGAAATCAGCGGCTATTTTAATTCTAATTAGCGTTCATTAGCGAAATTAGCGGCGAAAAAGCATAGGGCATAGGGCAGAGAGCATAGGGGAAAAATGGGCAATAGGCAATTAGCAATAGGCAAAAAATAATTAGCGAAAATTAGCGCAATTAGCGGCTAATAAGCATAGGGCATAGGGCAGAGAGCATAGGGGAAATAAAATGTAACGGGCTTGCCTCCGCCTACGAAATACCAAAAGTTGGTATATGGTTTTTACAGTTTATAAATATGATTCCACTCACAACCAAACACTCACGATTCACGGCTGACGGCTCACAATTCACTAAATGAAAATCTACTTCATCATATTAATCTGCTTCATCTCAGGTATCTCCTTCTCACAAGCCACGATCAAAGTTGAAGTCTCTGCCGATACAATTGCGATTGGTGACATGGTAGAAATTACTTACTCGATCGAAAACGGCGATGGGAAATTTGAAGCTCCTGATTTTACAGACCTGCCTGTTGTAAGTGGCCCGAATACTTCGACCAGCTTAATGATCGCGAATGGAAAGAAAAGCTCGAGTCAATCTTATTCTTATATTTTGCGCCCGATAGAAGAAACGATATTGAAAATTCCGGCAGGATCATACACGGAAAATGAATTGAAACAACCGATCGATGGCCTGACGATTGTCGTGTTATCAAAGGATAAAATCAATTCAGCACAGGCTGGTGCTCCAGCAAAAGCTCCATCAAAAGCAACACGTGAGAAAAGAAAGTTTTAGTTCAATATATACTTCACTTGAGAAATCTGTGCTTTCCCCGGTTGCTGAGCTGCGTGAAAGGTTGGGTGAAGCCGTCGAAGCATTAGGGGTTAGGGGCGGTAGAATCCGTTGTAACATAGTTCGCATCACATTTAGTCAGATTTTCCTTCTCCTTTTTTTCATTTTTAGTTCAGGAGCATCCAATGCACAGGATCCGACCTTCACATCCGTTGTCTCCACTAATAAACTCATCGCCAACACTGTTTTTGAAATTCAGTTTGAATTAAACAACGCGAAAGGAGAGGATTTCACACCACCAGACTTTACTGACTTCAAAGTTGTGGGTGGTCCATCGATGGGTTCCAGCACCATGATCGTCAATGGCCAGGTCAGCCGTAGCCAGTCATGGACATACTCTTTGCTGGCGACGAGAGAAGGACACTTTACGATCGGCTCAGCGAATGTAATCGCAGGAAGAAGAAAACTTGCAACACGTCCCATTGCCATTGAAGTCACTTCAGCCGGTCATCTCTCTCAGCCAGACCCCAATGCCACCGGTGGAGAATCTATCGCTTTGTTAGCAGACATCGCTGAAGGAGAATATTATCCCGGTCAGCAAATCATACTCAACTATAAATTATTGTTCCGCGAAAATGTCCAGTCGGTCAATCTCATTTCCGAAGATGACTACGCTGATTTTTTTATTCAGAATTTTAATTCAATCAGCCAGCAATCAACTTATGAGACGATCAATGGTGTGACGTACACCTCACGTGTGATCAAATCGGTTGCCATGTATGCCCATCAGTCCGGCACTTATACACTCGATCCCCTGGTCATCGATGTGGGAGTCAATGCGCCTTATCCCGGCAACCAGGGATTTTTCACCATGCGTCGTTTGAGAAATGTGCAGGTTGCTTCTCCTCCAAAAACAATTAAAGTCATTCCACTTCCATCACCTGTACCCGATGATTTTTCTGGTGCGGTTGGTCAATATTATGTGACAGCGACACCCGGTCCGACACAACTGACCACTGATGATGATTTTTCTCTCCGTGTAGAGATCCAGGGAAATGGGGATTCGCGCAGATGGGATCCGCCTGAACCAAATATTGATGGCAATTTTGAACTTTATGACCCCCGTATCAACGAAGACATCTTTAATGAATCAGCCGGAAACATCGTACATACGCGCACGATCGAATACATGATGATACCACAGTCACCGGGAGAATTCCGGGTATTCATTCCTTTTACCTTTTTCAACCCGGTGACTAAAAAATATGAAACGGTGCGAAGCGATACCAGTGAATTGCAAGTGGCGCAGGGAAATAGTTTCGCGAGAAGATCTGTTACCGATAGCATTCAATTAGTTCCTCCACCACCGGGCATCGTGACAGATATCAGGACAGATGATCGCTTCTGGACTTCACCAGCTCATTTGGCATTATTTGGATTGGTCTGTTCCGGATTGTTATTCGGATTGTTTATCACTGTCAAACGAAAACGAGAAAGCCAGATCCCGGAATCTGAAAAGCTTCGCTCAGCAGCGGGCCTTCATGCCAGGCAGCAACTTGAACTCTTGCAGAAAATGTCTTCGCAGGTTTCGGACAAGTTATTTTTTGAGAAGGCAACGGAGATCTATTATAAATTCCTGTCCGAGAAATTTAGCATTCCACCAGCTGACCTGGATAAAGAAAAGTTGGAAGGCTATCTGGAGAAAGCAAGTATTGCCGACACTACAGTCCAAAGAGCAGTCCGGTTTTTCGAACAATGCCTTTCAGTGCGATATGGCGGAATACCTGGTGGCTACTCCCGGGATGAAATGATCAGCGAGACAAAGCAGATCATCGATCTTCTCGGCTCCTGACCTTCATTCATATGTGATTTTATTTCATATCATTGTTATGAAAAACCCCCAATCCGGAACTGAATTTTCATTCCTGACCTATGTCCACCAAGAAATCGAAACCTGTTGCACCTAAAAAGCAGGCATTTAAGCTAAAGCCCTGGCATTATCTATTACTCCTGATCATTCCTGTACTAGTGTATGGCAGAACTGTCCTGTTTGACTTTGTGATGCACGATGACGATAAGATGATCCTCGACAATCCGCTGATCAAAGAAGGAGTTGATCCGGGTCTCGCCTTCACGACCGATGCATGGTTTATGGACGCGCGCATTGAATTGTATCGCCCGTGGCAAAGCATCACTTACATGATCGATTATGCGATCGGGGGACGGGATGCAACCGTTTATCACGTGCATAACCTGATCGTTTATCTGCTGGGCATCGGATTACTTTTTTATTTTCTCTCCTTTTATTTCAAACCATTGCTGGCGTGGGCCGGTACATTGATCTACAGTCTCAATCTGTTGACTCCGCATGCAGTCGGATGGATTGCAGCACGAGGTGACTTGTATCTCATGTTGTTTGGATTATTATTTTTCATTCTCATCCAGCGTTATTTGAAATCGGGTTCAACGACTTCCCTTTGGTTATCCGTGCCGGCATTTTTCATGGCATTGATATCGAAAGAATCAGCAGTC
>JANMVA010000072.1:0-1961 GCA_031392195.1 Saprospiraceae bacterium
CGAGATGATCCAGTTGCGGCGATCACTTTCAGCATTGCAACCAATCAAAGAATGGATGCATGATAGCCGTGAAGAAGGATTGATGCGATTGGCCGACCAGATCAATATCTGCGATCACTTACGTCAAACGATTGAATTAGCTGTTCAGGATGAAGCACCTGCTGTTCTGATCAAGGGAAATGTCATCCGCAAAGGACATAATGAGGAACTGGATGAATACCGCAACATCATCCAGAATTCAAAAGAGATTCTTGTCAATCTTCAGCAGGAAGAGGCCATTAAAACAGGGATTACCAATCTAAAGGTTGGCTACAATAATGTATTTGGTTATTTCCTTGAAGTCACCAACAAGTACAAGCATCTAAACCTGATCCCGGATACATGGGTGCGCAAACAGACACTCTCTAATTGTGAAAGATATGTCACCGATGATCTGAAAAAGCTCGAACAAAAAATTCTTCGCGCCGAAGAGAAAATTGGTGCTCTTGAAGAAAGTTTGTTTGAAGATTTGGTCAAAGTAGCCCAGGAATATATCGCACCGATCCAGATCAATGCAAATATCATTGCTCAGTTGGATTGTATTCTTTCACTGGCTCAGGTTGCTCAGGTATATCAGTATTGCAGACCTGTGATGAATGATGGTCATGCACTGGAGATCACAGATGGCCGCCATCCGGTCATCGAACGCCATCTTCCCACAGGTGAAGCGTATGTACCGAATAGCCTTTTTCTGGACACGCAAGAACAACAGATCTATATTATCACCGGCCCGAACATGTCGGGTAAATCTGCATTTCTTCGACAAACAGCATTGATCTGCCTGATGGCTCAAATGGGAAGTTATATTCCGGCTCAGGCTGCCACCATTGGTATCATCGACAAACTATTTACACGCGTCGGTGCATCCGATAATATTTCTTCCGGAGAATCCACATTTATGGTGGAGATGAATGAAACCGCGAGCATCCTGAATAATATTTCAGCACGCAGCCTGATCCTCATGGATGAGATCGGCCGCGGTACGAGCACCTTTGATGGCATCAGCCTGGCATGGAGCATTGCTGAGTACCTGCATCACCATGTACAGTTCAAACCAAAAACATTATTTGCCACACATTATCATGAACTGAATGAATTGGCTGAGCGATATGACCGGATACACAACTACCATATCGCCACACAAGAGACAGGAAATAAAGTAATCTTCCTTCGCAAGCTGATGCCGGGTGGCAGTGAGCACAGCTTTGGTATTCATGTTGCACGCATGGCCGGCATGCCCAGAGCTTTGTTGGAAAGAGCAACGGAAATTCTGCATGAGCTGGAATCAAAAAATCTCAGCTTTGAAGAATCTTCTGTCAAGACAAAAATCAGGGAGCTGAAAGAGCACACTACTGTTCAACTCAGCATTTTTGATAATGATGATATCATTGCCCGAAAGTTGAAGGATGAGCTGAATAAAATAAATGTCAACCAGATGACGCCGATCGAATGTATGCTGGCGCTGGTGGGCTTGAAGAAGTTGATGGAGGATTGAAAAGTAGGCGAAGGCGGAGGCGGAGGCGCAGGTTTGAGTGAGGCTGTTTGAACATACTCGAAAGGCTTCGTTGTTAGAAAAAAAACTAGAAGGATTCTTAAGTTCAGCAATTTTTAAATAATGAGACAAGGATTAAATCTTTTAAAGGCCAGGCAAATAGATTATTCCAACCAAATTGACGATTTAGAGAATGAATTTGCATCCCTAGAAAATGATCTCATCGAAGGAATAAAGTTTTCCCAACTATACAAGAATTGGGGAGATGAATATTGGAGTGTGAGGACTACAGAGTAAAATTTAACTTAACACAAAGTGCAAACTTTTGACTTCAAGCAATCCCGGGGACCTCGTGCATTAATTTTCAAATTTATTTTTCCTTCTCCTGTTGTTATTACAAAGGCGGGGGCAAGCCCCGCCACTACAATTT
>JANMVA010000075.1:0-3509 GCA_031392195.1 Saprospiraceae bacterium
GCAGAATGCTAAACCTGCCATTGGAGAGACCTAAGTCGCTGACGTACGAATCGATCAGGAATTGGGTTGAAGCGAGGAAGGAAAAGTAAAATCAGTATTCAGTAGTCAGTAATTAGTTTTCAGTGATCGGTGATCAGTGATCAGCATTCAGTATTCGGTATTCAGTAGTCAGTAATGAGTTAGATTCTGTTTACAAACATTTACTTACGTATATAACGGTTTCAGAATTGTTCTGAAGACTTGATGGAAGTGAATTACTTCAAAATTTGAATAATGTTACAGTAGGTCGAACGATTCCAGGATCTTGAAGTTTATAAAGCAGCCAGGCAACTCGCAAAAGAAATTTTTGCTCTTAGTAAGAGATTCCCAAAAGAAGAAATGTATTCTTTGACTGATCAAATCAGACGAGCATCCAGATCCATAGGAGGGCAGATTGCAGAAGCTTGGGGGAAGAGAAACTATATTAAGCATTTCCTGAGCAAATTGACAGATTCAGATGGCGAACAATTGGAAACACAACATTGGTTAGGAACAGCAATGGATTGTGGATTTATTACTGACCAGGAGGCAAAAAACTTTTTAACTAAATGTCAATCTATTGGAAAAATGTTAGGCTCAATGATTAATAATCCTGATTCATTTTGTAAAAAATAAAGAAACAGGATTAATATTTGTTGATTACTGAATTTTATCTGACACTTCCTGAATACTGGTTACTGATCACTGACTAATGGTTACTGAATACTGTATACTGTTTACCTCATACCCCTATGTTGTCATTACTTGATATCTCGCAACTCTCTCCTCAGTATCTTCCCCACATTCGACTTCGGTAATTCATCCCTGAATTCAATGTCTTTCGGGCATTTATAACCAGTCAGGTTTGTCCTGCAATGCTCGAGCAATTCTTCTTTCGTCAGGCTCTTATCTTTTTTTACAACATACAGCTTAACTGTTTCACCACTTTTTTCACTGGGAATTCCTACAGCAGCGCTCTCCTTTACTTTTGGATGACTGGCAACGACATCTTCCACTTCATTCGGGAAAACTTTAAAACCGGAAACAAGGATCATATCTTTTTTCCTGTCGACGACACGCATGTAACCATCCTCTTCGATGATTCCAATGTCACCCGTACACAACCAACCATCGCGAAGAGTATTGGCCGTTTCTTCAGGTTTATTGTAATAACCCAGCATGACCTGCGGGCCCTTCACTTGTATCTCACCCGGCGAACCAAAAGGCTGAACATTTCCCTCGTCATCTACTATCCTGACTTCAGTTGATGGTACAGGCATACCAATCGTGCCTATGCGAGCCGTGCCATCGATTGGATTGACAGATACAACAGGCGATGCTTCTGTCATGCCGTATCCTTCGACAAGATTATTGCCGGTGAGTTCTTTCCATCGGTCATTGACGGATCGTTGCACAGCCATAGCACCGCCGACTGCAACTTTCAGATTACTAAAATCAAGTTCACGAAATGATTTTTCATTGAGCAATGCATTGAACAATGAATTCACACCTGTCATCAATGCAATCTTATGCTTTTTAAATTCTTTAATCACTGATTTCAGATCACGTGCATTCACGACCAAAACATTCATCGAACCGTATGACATCATCGCGAGACAATTGACGATGAAAGCAAAGATGTGATACATCGGCAATGGACATAGCGTGATGTCATTTCCTTCTTTAAACCTTGTATCGAGACAGGCTTTGATCTGCAGCATGTTGGCTACAATATTGCGGTTTGTCAGCATGGCTCCTTTCGCCACTCCGGTGGTGCCACCTGTATATTGGTGCGCGATCACTCTGTCAGGACCATCATCGAAAGGTGCAACTGAAAATCGTTTCCCCTGATTGATCGCCTCTTTAAAGCTGATGGTATTGGGAAGATTAAATTTTGGGACCATTCGCTTGACTGTGCGGACTACAAAATTGACAATGAATCCTTTTAATCCTCCAAGCAATTCGCCAATGCTGGTCACCACAATAGTTTCAATTCCTGTTTGCGGTAATATTTCTTCGAGGTTCTTTGCGAAATTTTCAACGATGATAATCCCTTTTACTCCGCTGTCCTTGAATTGAAACAGCATCTCGCGTGGCGTATACAGCGGATTTGTATTCACGATAATTAAACCTGCCCTGATGCAGGCAAACAAAGCGATTGGGTATTGCAATAAGTTAGGCATCATGATCGCCACTCTGTCACCTGGTTTTAACCCTCTTGATTGCAGATATCCGGCCATTAGCCTCGACATCCTATCTACCTGACCATAAGACAATGTTTTTCCCATGCAATAAAAGGCTGGCTGCTTGGCAAACTTGTTCATCGCCTCATTGAGGAATGCATTGAGATTGGGATACTTATCGACATCAATATTGGCGGGAAGTCCTTTTGGATAATTCTGGAGCCAGGGTCTTGGGTCAGTCATGTAAGCGCTTGTCAGAGTGAACATGCAATATAATGAAGTAGGATGTTTTCAATTCAGGAATGAATTGAAACTGGGGCAGGGTGGAAATCATCTATGTGGATAACTATCTGGAGACCCTGATAATCAACCTTTTATTTCAGTGTGGCACACCTAAGTGTGCCACACCTTAAGTGTGCCACACTGAATGTTGGAGTTGCTTGGGTATGAATGTTTCTTTTGGAGGTGGAATGAAATAAAGACCTCCATTTGTGGAAAACAAAGAATATACTACCTTTGCACTCCGTTTTTGAATTCATTATCTAACCTCCATTCCTGATAATCAACGGTTTAGGAATGTACAAACCCAACATTCTCTCTGAAATGTCAGAAGAAACACTTCAACCTGAAGAGTCCTTAGAGACTTCAAACACCGAGGCTACCGAATCAACCGTAGCTGAGGAATCCACTGAAGCTACCAAATCAACCGTAGCCGAAGAATCCACCGAAGCTACCGCAACTGTGGTCGCAGAAGAACCCACCACCTCCCGCAAATCCGGTAAAACGGAACCTGAAACAGCCCACGACGATTTTGACTGGTCGATCTCTAATCGCAACCAATATATTTATCCACAGGATGAATATTCCAAACTCGAGGCTCTTTACGAAAAGACCTTAGGCGCTGTCAATGAAAATGAGGTGATCAAGGCCAGGCTTGCCCTGATCACTGGTGGTGATGCTGTATTAGACATCAATTTTAAATCAGACGGCCTCGTTTCCATGTCCGAATTCAAGGACATCGAAGGACTGAAAGTCGGTGATGAAGTCGATGTATATGTAGAGCGCCAGGAAGATGAAAAAGGACAATTGGTTCTTTCCCGCCGTAAAGCAAAGCTGCTGAAAGCATGGGAGCGCCTCGTCGACTCTTTCAACAATGGCACCATCATCAATGGTACTGTCATCAGCAAGACCAAAGGCGGTCTGATCGTTGATGCCGGTGGACTTGAAACTTTCCTACCGGGTTCCCAAATTGATATCAAGCAGATCATCGACTATGATCAGTTTGTGGGCAAGACGATGGAATTCAAG
>JANMVA010000076.1:0-8117 GCA_031392195.1 Saprospiraceae bacterium
GGCCTGCACGCTTAGCTACTTTTACTTGCTTTGGATTCAAACCGAGCTCAGCAGCCATGACACCGCAGAGTTGTGCTGTCTCCATACTGTGCTTTAAGAGGTTCTGTCCATACGATGAACGGAAACGCATACGGCCTACCATGCGCACGAGATATGGATTGAGACCGTGTATGTCAAGATCAATGACTGTCCGCTCCCCTATCTCCACGATTTGTTCTTCCATTTGTTTTTTCACCTTGGCGACCACCTCTTCGATGCGTGCGGGGTGAATACGGCCATCGGCTACCAGTCTCTTCAAAGCTATCCTGCATATCTCCCGGCGGATCGGATCGAAGCTGGAAATAACGATTGCTTCAGGTGTATCATCGACGACGATCTCTGCTCCAGTAGCAGCTTCGAGTGCACGGATATTTCTTCCTTCGCGGCCGATGATCTGTCCTTTGATATCATCTGATTCGAGATTGAATACAGAAACTGTATTCTCAATGGTGTATTCAGCACACATGCGCTGGATTGTCTGGATGACGATCTTCTTCGCTTCGCGTGCTGCATTTGCTTTTGCTATTGCTACAGCTTCCTTTTCTACAGCCATCGCTTGAGCTTCGGCTTTGGAACGGATAGCATCGATCAGTTGGTCTCTGGCCTGTGACTCCGTGAGCCTGGCGATCGTTTCCAGTTCCTTAATGATTTTCTCCGTGGATTGGTCCAGCTCTTCTTTGCGCTTGGTCACCACCTTCATTTGCTTTTCGAGGTTTTCCTTGATCGCTTTAATCTCGACCTCTCTTACTTCAAAGCTTTCAACTTTTGCATTGATAGATTCCATTTTGAGCTTGAGGTCATTTTCCTTATTGACCACATCGACTTCTCTTTCCTTGAGGTCGAGCTTATGTTGTGCTCTTTCTGTTTCAAACTCACCTTTCAGCTTGTTGTATTTTTCTTTTGCTTCCTGGATCTTGCGATTCTTGATGCTTTCATTTTTGGCTTCTGATTGGGTGATGATTTTCTGTGCCTTCATTTCGGCCTCATCTACTAATCGCTTGGCATTGAGGCGGGCTTCCTGGATGGCGAGATCTGCTTTCTGGTTGCTATCTTCCAAAAGACGTTTCTTTCCGCCTTTCACCAGAAATGTGGCAACTAAGTAGCCGATGATAAGTCCAAGGACTCCAAGGCCTGCTGCGATGATCATTTCATTCATGTCAAAAAAGGGTTTTAGGTCAACAAATATTAAATGTTGGCCCGATAGCAATGCGGATGCGTAAAACAGGAATCTTAATTACTTGCCTCTGTTTCTAGTAATTCTAATTGTTTTTGAATGGCAAGCAATGTATTCCAGGATGGTTCGTCGACGATCCTGGACTGGACTTTATGGTGATCCACCGCATAGGTGAGTAAGGCCATTTTGATGCAATCATGGATATCCATGCGGGCAAATTCCGATTGATATTTTTTGATCCTGGCATTAATCTCTTCGATGGCATTCTTCACATATACTTCTTCATCCTCGGAGACTTTGAGAGGTATTCTGGTGCCGGCGATATCTGCTTCGATTCTGTTCATTCCCTATTTGTTATCCAGCATGGTCTCAACTTGTGGAATGCACTTCTCTACCTCTTTGATCAGGCCCCGGATTTCTTTCCGAGTTTCCGTTTTCCACTGTTCGAGTCCTTTTACTTCTTTCATCGTGTCCTGGCGTATAGTGTCCAGTTTATGATTAAATGATTCTTGTTGTTTTACAGCCTCTTCAAGGCTATTGGCCAATGATTTATTTTCAGTTTCGAGTTGTTTGTTTTTCGATAATAGTATCTGGTAATCCCGGACTACGCGGTCCAGTCTTTCCTGAATATCCCTGATGATTTCGGTTGGTGACACCATCATGAGTAAAGATAGAACGAATGTAGTGAAAATAGGTATTTAGGGAATAACATATGTGTAAGACTTTAAAAAACAAAGATTTAGATGTTTTATAACCCTCCTAAATCCACTTTTTTGGAAGGTAGGGACCGGTCGCGACTAGTCCATACCATCTAAAAAAAAATGATTTCAGATCTATGTCGTTGAGAAAACTTATTTCCGGATCTCCGCTTTCAATTCCTGTATAAAAGCTTTCTGGATCTTATTAAACCACTGATCGATATCCTTATCTGTCAGCATGGCTTCTTTATTGTCGATCGTAAACCGGAGCGCCACGCTCTTTTTGCCTTTACCTACATGATCAGGGTTTACATAGATGTCAAACACTTCAGTGTTATTCAGCCAGTTTCCCCCGGCAGTTATAGCAACCCTGCTGACTTCATCATAACTGATGTTTTCATCAATCACGATAGCCAGATCCCTTTCCACCGATGGAAACTTATTGAGCTCCCGGTATAAGGTGACTGCCTGTGAGGCTAACTGAATGAGTGGACTGAAGTAAAAATCAGCCAGGTAAACCGGTTGAGTGATATCAAATTGATCCAGAAGCGATTTAGCAATTCGACCAATGCGGCCAATCAACGTTATGCCTGATTTCAATTCAAGGCCAAATTCGAATCCATCTCTTTTTTCAAAAACACTTGAGGTCAAATCAACTATTCCTAATCTTATCAGGAGCGCATTCACCTCTGTTTTCAACGAATAGAAATCTACGGGCTTACCATTTCCAATCATCCAATGATCCGATGTTTGTTTACCTGTCATTGTCATTACCAGGTGCTCAGTTTCAGATGGTGTCCCGTTATTGTTCTTATACGAATTTCCAAATTCAAACAACCTGAGATTATCCTGCTGCCGGTTGACATTGCGCATGACCGTTTCAAGCGTCGGTATGATCATTTCCGGACGCATGAGATTAAGCGACTCATTCGAAGTATTATGGATAGTCACCCAATCATTCCTATCAGCATTTTCAACCGTCCTGTAATAGGAGGGCTGTGTCAATGACATATTCATCATCTCCAGGAAACCCCGGAAAGCTAATAGCTGACCAATGGTCCTGCGCATTTTGTGTGGCGCAAATTTGGATTCAATGGCAACGGAGGTATTCATTTTTCCGGGCAGCGGCACGTTTGTGAAACCGTAAATGCGAAGTATTTCTTCGATGACATCGATTTCGCGAGTGACATCAGCTTTATTAGTCGGAATGGAAAGCACGATTTTATGATCACCTTTTTCAATCACTTCCATATTAAGCGCGCGGACGATTTTCATGATCTCCTCCGCTTTAAACGAAACACCGGTCTTTGCATTCAATGTAGCAAAATGCAAAGTCACTTGTGCCGGCTGAATGGGACTTGGATAAATGTCATAAATGGCCGAACTTATTTTACCACCAGCTAACTCAGTCAATAATTGTGATGCTCGTGCAAGTGCTTTTACTGTGATATTCGGATCGGATCCTTTTTCAAAACGGCGTGCGGCTTCAGTTCTGAGATTGTGCCTCATACTTGTCCGTCGCACCCAGCCTGCATTGAAATGAGCGGCTTCGAGAAAAATGGTCTTGGTATCGTTTGTAACACCTGAACTCAAACCCCCATAAACTCCACCAATGCACATCGGATTACCCTGTCCATCACAGATCATCAGGTCTTCATGATATAGGGAATATGTTTGACCGTCCAGTGCAAGAAAGGGTGTGCCGGAAGACTTGGTTTCAACAATGATTTCTTTTCCACTGATCTTATCCGCATCAAACGCATGCAGTGGTTGCCCCATCTCATGCAATATAAAATTGGTGATATCCACGACATTATTGATTGTCTTCACACCAATCGATTGCAGCCGTTGTTGCATCCAGTCAGGTGATGGTCCGATCTGTAATTCTGAAATGACGATACCTGAATATCTCGGACAAGCTTCCACGTTTCTAACCGAAACTTTAAAATCAACAGAATGCTGAGCATCCGGTAAAGGTTTTATTTCCGGCCATTCTACAGTATGAAGTTTATCACTTTGTACAGTCAGATATGCAGCCAGGTCTTCAGCTAAACCGATCATGGATGTTGCATCAGATCGATTTGGTGTCAGACCGATCTCAAATATTGTATCTGATGTGACTTTGTAATAATCACTTGCTTTCGTTCCGACCTGTACAGCATCAGGAAGGATCATGATACCGTCATGATTCTTACCAAGGCCCAATTCATCTTCAGCGCAGATCATACCCTCACTTGTTGCACCACGGATCTTTGAAATATTGATTGTCCATGGTTTTCCATTCGCATCATAAAGTGTGGTGCCCGGTAATGCAACCCATACTTTTTGCCCGGCAGCGACATTAGAAGCTCCGCACACAATTGACGCAGGAGTTTCTTTTCCTACATCGACTGTTGTCAGAGACAATCTGTCTGCATCAGGGTGACGATCACATGCCAACACATGTCCCGCAATAATGCCCGACAAACCACCCATGATGGAATCCCGTGTTTCGGTTTTCTCTACCTCAAGCCCAATAGAAGTCAAAGCATCGGCCAGTTGCCCGGGAGTAAGATCTGTTTCCAGATAATCATTCAGCCACAGAAGGGATATGGTCATTTTGCGTATTCAACTTTTAACCGAAAATCAATGATAACATCCGGGAATTATGGATCCCAAAGATAGAGTTTATTTAAGCCGTGCTTTTTCTCTTACTAATCTGTGACATGCGCAGAGACGGCTTGCAATACCGGGAAATCATTTCCCTCAACGCGTGATACGAATGCGATGATTTCCATGTTGTCTGCAACCCATGATGGATCAATGACCACATTGAAAGTTTCGCTAAAGGTTTGACCGGTAGAGATTGAAGTCAGGATGGGAGCACCATGGACCGGTGTCATCATATCGCGCAGTAAATGTTTGTGTACATAATCAGGTACAATATGCGGATCTGCTTCGGCATCATCCTGTGCATCGATGACCCCACTTTCTGTCAGCATGATCGACAGATGAATATTGCCTGCTACGGGTTCCTTTGCAATACCATTAACGGTGACAGTCAATTCTCGTGAGACATGATTGAATTGTTTAGAGATCGTCAATTCGATCGCAGGTGCTTTTTGGATCTCATTTGAAATCGCGGATGCCCAGGCATTAGCACCAATTTGCATATCGCCAGCCACCGGGATTCGGTTGACTACACCAGATGGATAGCCCAGGTTAGGACCGAGATAATCGAAGAGGATCTCTCCTTCTTCTGTGCGAAAATCATATTGGCCAATGGGAAAAAACTGTGGATTGGCAAAGAAACCAGCGTGAATAGAAACGGCCACCAGATTGTTCGGAAACAACGTGAGCAGGTTTTCAATCTCGCGACTTCCTTTCGGACAATTCGTACATCCTTTGCCTGTGAATTCTTCCAGCAGGACGATCCGGTTGCCTGCAGGAATAAACGGTTCGATCACTCTTTTCTGTTCATCACATCCGGATAAAGCGATGAAGAAAAAGACAATCCCCAGAGTACAAATATGATTGATGATGTTATGTTGTTTCATTGTTGCTTCATTAAAAATTTGACGTCAGATTAAATTTAAAACCACTGAATGCCGGTTCTAACCTGCATATCCCTCCCGAACAAACAATTCCTTCGACCTGCTTGACATAACGCAATGCATATCGGGTCGGTCCTGCAGAGTAAACGATTCCCAATGTTGGAAAGTGAAGGTCTTCCAGTTTTTCAGAACCATCGGCGCTCTTCTTGGGTGAAATATTCCACATGTCAGATGCCTCAAAGATCCAATGGGGGGAAATAGAAAATTCTTCGAGCGCATAAATCCAGCTGCCAAAGTCTTCATCCGTAGACATGTATTGTAATTCGGTACGAAGTGATTTTTTCTGATCCAGTTTTAACAGATAATCGAGATAAGGCGTGATCGCTTGTACTTGTGGCGCACCCGGTTTTCCTTCATACAACTCCTGGTCATATTTCTGGTATTGCACACCTGTGATCAAAGTCCACTTTCTTGGCTTTTTCCAGGTGACCTGTGTATAGACTTCGGTATAGATATCGTGGTTATCCTCTTCTTTCGGGCGATTGATGTTTGAAATATTGACTAATACACTCAGGTTTTTATTGATGGCATAACGGACATCAAACTGCACAGCCTCTTCATTCAGATCCTGGGTGGCCGGACTATAGCGTGCTGTCAGCCTGTAGGTATTGATCCTGGACATGGGTGGAAGGAAATTGATCATTCCGCGGTTCAGACCAACAAAGGGGTCCGTCCGGAAACTGAAATTGCTGGTCCGCTTGTATTGCCCGGAAATGCCAAGGCCACCACCTGCATAAGAAAGTGAAGTATAGGCTACATAGCCGGGTTCCAGCACGAACTTTCCGATGGATTGTTCGCCTGTCCAAAGTGTACGAGCGGCGTAATTATCAAAAAACACATCTTCTGATTTGTATGCACCTTCCACATACCAGGTGAATCGCCCAATGGACAGTGTATTGTAAATGGTGGCGGCGATCGTGTTGTAAGGTGCCTCTTCAATAAAATCTCCGGGTGTGTATTGAGCCAGGGATCCGGCCAAGGCATCCATTTGCTGATCTGAAATGGTTTTATGCATGATCCCGATGCCTGGTGCGATTGTGACTTTGCCGAGCGATTCAAATCCTTCGATATTCAAACCTTTAAGGATGGAGGGATACAATTCAAACAAATTCTTTTGACGGCCAGCCATGCCTTTGATAGTCCAATCCGGGGATATTTCATAGCTGGCTCTTAATCCAACCAGCGCATTATCAATGAATAAGGCTCGTTCTTCATAGGCTTTGAAGATCGCCCCACTACCAATCTGGTCATAAATGTGGCCTCCAAGGATAGAAAGTTTTCCAATTTTCTTCCCGATATACCAACGTCCAAGGCCCTGGTCGGTATAGGAGTCGGTTGGATTGAGGAGGCTGGAATTGGCAAAGATGTCATAGCGGGCCCCAAGCTCGAAGCCACCTATTTGTGCCCTGACTGTCAGCCAGGTATCAGTTCCAATCTGCTGGTGGTCATACTGCGGTGTGTTGGCTGCCCCGATCTGAGCATCGCGCATGTAAAAATTGACGTTGGATTCAAGGCTTCCCGAAAGACTGACGGGCTCCTGGGCCCATAAGGACAGCCACATAAAGCAAAATAGAAGCCCTAAAATCGTACGTTGCGGTGTCATTATGTCTGTTTTGATTAATAATTCGTTAAATGGGTTGGTCACCATCCTTCATGTGGCGTCAAAAATAGATATTTGGTATTGGAAGACCATAGTACCTTCTTGGTTTTCAAGTCCCATTATTACAACTAAAAGAATAATCGTGAAAAATATTTTAAGCATCCTTTTTATCTGCACGCTGATATTCGGTTTTACTAACCCAACCAAGCGTCTCCCTAACATCACCATAGCTGATCTTCAGGGAAAACCAGTCAATATCCAGGAATATGTAGCCAATGGCAAAACAACCATTATCAGTTTCTGGGCTACCTGGTGTGCACCTTGTAAAAGAGAGCTTGATGCCATAGCGGAACTCTATCCCACGTGGGAGGCCGATTACAACACAAAGCTTGTAGCCATTACGATCGACAATTCACGTGCTCTGACACAGGTAAAACCGCTCATCGAAGAAAAAGGATGGGAGTTTGATGTTTTGGTTGATGGTAAACAGGAATTGCAGCAAGCCCTGAATTTTCAGACCATCCCCCAGACATTTGTGGTGGATAAAGATGGTAACATCGTCTATGAACACTCCGGGTACACACCGGGTGATGAATATGAGCTTGAGAAGCTGATCCAAAAGCTGGCAGGCAAATAAGGAAAACAATCAGAAGGCTTTTTCTCTTTCCATTCCATTTCATATGCGTATTGTCCGGAGAGGATGAATAAATCTTCTGTCTTTTACATGAATTATGATTGAGTTTGATTATATTAGAGAATCATTCTTTTGTTCACTTCCTTTTCTCTACACCCAGTTAGTGATGGATTACTCGGCTTGAAGGCCACCGGAAGGTGACAAAGAAAATTTGTATTTGTTTATTTTAAATAGTGCCAGAGATGAATCAACCTGTTATTGATCTGCAGGAAGCGTTGCGATGCTGCCAGCGAGGTCGAGTTTGATCGCGTCTTCAGAAAAGAATTCCCTTAGTTCCATCAGCCCGCCGAAGGTGTCATCGAGCGCCGTCCCAGCCACG
>JANMVA010000221.1:0-2308 GCA_031392195.1 Saprospiraceae bacterium
CAGGGTGTTAGTCTATACTTCCATTTCTTTTATTCAGACTGACTACCTTTAGGAGGCGAAAATAATAGAATAAAAAATGAAAGTTGCTGTCGTTGGTTCTACCGGTCTGGTAGGTCAGATCATGTTGAAGGTCCTTGAGGAAAGGTCTTTCCCTGTGACTGAATTATTTCCTGTTGCATCTGAAAATTCAATTGGTAAGCAAATATCGTTTGATGGCCGGGAATTCCCAGTGATCTCTATGGCCGATGCAATAGCTGCAAGACCAGATATAGCCTTATTCTCTGCAGGGGCTTCCGTGTCAAAAGAATGGGCTCCCCGCTTTGCTGAAATAGGTTGTACGGTGATTGACAATTCGTCTGCCTGGAGAATGACCGAAGGTATTCCTCTGATTGTACCTGAAGTCAATGGGGATACGCTCACAGGAGCTCATAAGATCATTGCCAATCCGAACTGTAGTACGATCCAGCTTGTCGTTGCCCTTAATCCAATCCATCGCCGTTTTGGTATCAAACGCATTATTGTTTCAACCTACCAGGCAGTTACGGGTACAGGGATGAAAGCCGTCAGGCAGTATCAGGATGAAGTTTCTGGCAAGACGCCTGAAGCCCAGGTATATCCTTACACTATTTTCGGTAACTGCCTTCCGCATTGCGATATCTTCCTGGATAATGATTACACAAAAGAGGAAATGAAGCTCGTGCACGAAACCAGGAAAATTATGGGTGTTCCTGAAATGCCCGTGACAGCTACTGCCGTCAGAATTCCTGTCCTCGGCGGGCATAGTGAATCTGTCAATATCGAATTGCAGGAAGAAACAGATATCATTTCATTGAGAGGTGTCCTGGAAGGTGCACCCGGAATCAAAGTATATGACAATCCCACAATGAATCAATATCCGATGCCCATGCTTGCGGAAGGAAAAGATGAGGTATGGGTGGGCCGGATCCGGAAAGACGAATCGCGCGAGAATTGTTGGAATATGTTTATTGTCGCAGATAATCTCCGCAAGGGAGCGGCGACTAATGCTGTTCAGATTGCTGAATACATTTTGCAAAAAGGGATTCTAAATCCTCAGATGCACACCTTTTTTGCAGTCTGAACACAACGAACACCTTAAAAGGGTGTTATTGGTTACAGAAAACTGATCATTGACGTGCAAGCCCACATTATATTGACTTGTACGGGATCAACTGACGATACTGTTGCTTAAAAAGATAATGAAATGAAGACACGAATTGTAATGTGGGGGACGAATGAGAAGGATGAGAAAGTACTGATCGCGATAGCGCTCAAAGCCGAGGAAAATGTGGTCGACCTTTACACATTTCCCTTTGAAACCACATCAGAGGAATTTTACAACCTGATGTTGAATGAGTGGCGTGAATCCCATGAGGTGCCATTTCCGGAAGGATACACACATATCGTCAGGCCACTGACCGCTTCGGACAGTATACTTCCCGCCGGATTGCATATTGACCGAACCGACATATTGCAAAGAGCCCAGACCGAATGGCATTTTGTGGTTCTTTCCAATAAATTATATCAATCATTTCTGCACGAGCTGGAAGAGATCAAAGAGAAGATCAAGGGATCTGATCTCTACAAAAACCAGTTGTGGGAAGAAATGAAAGAAGCATGGGAAAAAATCCAGAAGAATATTTTTGATAAAACACTGCTGCGTGAGCATGGCCAGCAATTGCGTGAGATGACCAATGATATTTTCACCCAGTTGAAAAACATGCGCAAGGACATGGATAGCGAAGTTGATCGCGTATCCCGTGAATTTGCCGATAAATTCAATAAGAAACTGGATGAAGTGGAAGAGAAAATTAAAGGCGGCCTTGGACTTCAGCCCCTGTTTAATGATCTCAAGCGCCTGCAGCAGGAATTTAAAGATGCCCAGCTTTCGCGCAATGACAGAGCTAAAATCTGGAAAAGGATTGATGTTGCTTTCAAGCAGGTAAAAGAGAAAAAGTTCGGGGATAAAAGCTCTAAGGATACATCTGCCCTGGATCGGTTAAGCCGCCGATATGAAGGATTACTTTCCGCGATTGAAAAAATGGAAAAATCCATTCGCCGGGATGATAAGGATAAAAGTTTTCAGGATGATCGCATCGCGAATACTGAAGGTCAGCTGGAAGCCCAGATCAGGATGGCCAAACTCAAAATGATCGATGAACGGATCAATTCAAAGAATGAGAAGCTGGCCGAGATGGAGAAAACCAAAGCAGACCTGGAAGAAAGGATTAATAGGGAGAAAAAATATCTGGAGGAGCAAAAGAAACACCATGCCCTCAAGGAGGAATTG
>JANMVA010000582.1:0-3777 GCA_031392195.1 Saprospiraceae bacterium
ATGTTCTTTTGAAAAAGGGGATGACAGAAGATGCATTGAATACATATGCAGGTGCTATGGACATGGCTGATGCTACACCCAGCACAGTTCATCAATTGGGTCGTACACTGATCGGCATGGGTGAAAAAGAAATGGCGCTGAAAGTTTTCAAAATGAACTACGACAAATACAAAGGTGTATGGCCTACCAATGTTGGCATGACTCGTGGTCTCTCTGCAGTTGGAAAATATGATGAGGCGCTAACTTATGCACAGGCAGCACTCGCGCAAGCTCCGGACGAAATGAATAAAAACAGCCTGTCGAAAATGGTCGAGAAGTTGAAGAGCAAGCAGGACGTCAACTAAAAGATTATAGGATCGAATTATCAATGAAGAGCTGCGGGTGATCGCAGCTCTTTTTGTTAATTTTATTTGAAACTTTAACTTATGAGTTCTATCTACAGACTGGATATTTTCCTATATTACATTATCGCATCTCACCCGGTTAAAATCTGAGACCATCATCATGACCGGAAGTCCTGCCATATACCAAAACCCACCACAGAAGCAAATCCCGCTTTTGTTAAAATCCCCATCCAGATACCGTTACAAGGTTAGCCACCTTAATCCCTAAAAGGTTGAGGTGGAAAGCATCTTCGAATATATTATCTACGCATTGTACCGGTTACTTTCTTTAGATGACCGGGTTCAGAAGTTCACGTTAAGTAAGGGCAATTTAAGCCACCGAATCTTTATTAACGCACTGAACCTCCTAGACCTCGTAAGCTTTCGGAGGCCAGTGCATGCTTAAAACTCCAAGCGATGACAAATTATCGTTTTTTCTTTATTTTGGCATGTATGACATGCCTTTTCTACACCTCCTGCGAAAAAACAGGTTACCCGGTAAATGAGAATGAAATCCTAGATGATAGAAGGATTATGCCTAGAGATACCATAGAGGATTGTGAAGAATGTCCTGTAGGATATTGTTGCTGTGGAATTGAATTGGCCGGAACTGCTACATCAGCCCAATTGATATTCTGTGGGGCATATTCTCCAGATACACCAACTACTCCTTGTGGTACTTCAAGTCCACCGAGCCCATGTGCTGCTATTTCAGGAAGCCAGAAAACCATAAATCTGAGCAGCTCTGGCCATGGCAGAGAATTATTCTGCGTTCCGGCGGGTGGATCTTTTAGCATTACAAACATCGGGATTGCCACAACAATACGATTTACTTGTCAGGTAGAAGAAACTGAGGCAGACTTTGAAGAGATTTCATTGGGAGTGGACGAGACTGTATTTTTTGACAGCAATGGAAGCTGCTTTTTAGAGGAATGTCCATAATTCTCTTTATTTGAATTACAAAGGAAAGTGTATTTTATAGCAAAGAAATGCGCTTTCCTTTTTTCATATTATAAAGTCCGATTTCTCGATGGAAATATTTTATAACTTATTATTATGTTTAGAAAAATATTATTATTAAAGTTATTTATCTATATTAAAATATTCTGTATTGTTTTCATTAACCATAACCAGGGTTTCTCTCAATCATATTTTGCAACCGGATCAAATATCCTTTACAAAATTGAATTTGACGAAGCAGGATGTGAGTGTACCTTCAATTACGTTGGACCAACTGGTCATTTTCCTCCACTGTTAACTTTTAACCCTGATACTAATCTGTTTATAGGTGGTCCTGAGTTATACGAATTAGATACCCTTAATGGTAATGCAGCGTTATATTTTTCCCCTCCCCCCGGAGTATATCCATACTTCTGCGGACTAGTCGGTGTAGGAGGAGGTATATTTTATGCTATTTCCTCACAGAATGACTTACTTTATAAATACGATGTAAATGCAGGCACATTAACTTTAGTTGGACTAACAGACCTACCGGCATGGGGAGACATCACATTATATGATGGGGAGTTATATTATTCAATGGTTGGTGGTATAGTAAATCTTGATCCTGTCAATCCTTCAAACTCCAATGTAGCTGTTACAATACCTACTTCTTATCTGATTAGTGGACTAACTGCGTCACATGTTTGCAACTCATTATTGGGTATCACAAATAATGAAGAATTGATATTAATAAATTTAGTGGATGGTGCTGTGACTTCGTTGTGTTCCCTTCCTCAGGAAATTTGGCACCTGACATTAGCAACATCAATGTTAGAGTATGGATCCGCTCCCTCATGTGATAATAGCCTAGACTTAGACTGTAACGACAGCTCCGGTGCTACCGATGCAGATTTCAATTCTCCTGATTTCAATTGCCTCTCGGATGGTGTTGGCATAGCAGATGAAGATATCAAACTCATTTACGATGCGATCATCACCGAAATGACCATCCAGGTTACAGGTTTCGTTCCAGATGCTCCCAATGAAATTCTTGATATCATAGGATCCGTTCCAAATATTGATATCACAGGTGCCGGATCTGATATGATGACATTGTCAAATGCAGGGGGCGCAACATCACGCGACTTTAAAGATGCTCTTCGATTAGTTAGATATATCAACACAGCTCTTTATCCTACTGCAGGATTGCGCACTGTTGAAGTACAGTTTACAACTGAGTCAGGAGAATCAAGTAATATCGCCACTGCATTTATCAATGTAGAAGAGCTACCTCTTATCGATGTTGATCTAGGACCGGATCACGAAGTCTGTGAAGGCTTGTCAGTCACACTGGATGCCGGTAATCCGGGTGCTCAATATGCATGGTCCAATAATCAAACAAGCCAGATGATCACAGTTACACAAGGTGATGAGTATATCGTAACCGTCAGCAATGGAATTGAATGCCCCAATCAGGATACTGTCGTGGTTGATGTTCTTCCAACGATCAATGTTTTTCTCACAGCCGATAGCGAGATCTGTTATGGTGAAGATGCCGGCATCACAATTCATACTGATGCCAACATACCCTTAACAATCGAAATCTCAGCCGACCCTGGATCGAATTTCACATTTAATAATATCACCGGCAATTTCAGTTTTACAGATTCACCTTCAGAAACAACTGAGTATACAATCACAAATGTGATTCCTTCCGAGGATGCTTGTCTGGAGATTACCGGGCCTACTCTGTTTGTTGAAGTACACCCTGAATATCTCTTTGATGTAGATGTAAGCATGTGCGATGGAGATAGTGTTTTCCTCGGTTATTATTGGGAAACGGAAGAAGGAGTATACGATGTAATTTTTGAATCTATTGATGGTTGTGACAGCACGGTCTATTTTACGGTTGATGTTTCCCCGGCAATAAATATTGCCATCCAATCCACCACGTGTGACACAGATGCTGTGGGGATATTCATTACGACGATTGATAATCCATTTGGCTGTGATACTTTTATCCAAACCACCGTCAGTCTCCTTCCTTCAGACACCACATTAATTTCTTCATCATCGTGCAATTCTGGCAGTACCGGAGTTTTCACACAAACATTATCAAATCAAACCGGATGCGACAGTGTCATCATCACAACGATTTCTCTGATCCCTTCGGCTGATACGACGAGAATATTTCACACGACTTGTGATTCTTCTGCGCTGGGTGTGTTTCAACAACTAATTACGGATCAGGCAGGCTGTGACAGTTTGATACAGACAACAGTGACCATGGCGCCTGCTGATACCAGCTACATCAATGGTGTCTCATGCGATTCGGCTAGCATAGGTGTGATTCAATCATTGCTGTCAAATCAATCCGGTTGCGACAGCCTGGTCATTACAACAATCACTGCTGGTGTTGCGGATACAAGTTATTTCTCCAACACCTCCTGCG
>JANMVA010000254.1:0-8785 GCA_031392195.1 Saprospiraceae bacterium
CCTGGATGCAACAGCAGGAAGTACGCGGATGAGGGTAAGCATGGCCGGATTTGACCCTTTCAGCTTCAATCAGGAACCTTGTGAAATTATCCAATTTGGAGAAGTAGAAGATTATTGCATCACGATAGACCGTGACGATAATACTTGCTTTGAGGTAGACACGGTAGTTTTTAAAAGCATCACTATGACCAGTGCAATAATGCTTTGGCCACCTGCTGAAGGTGCGATTGCTTATGTTTACAGGTATCGTGAGGTTGGCACATCCATGTATACTGAATTAGCGACAGTTGATACGTTTGCTGTGCTGGGTGGGCTAAGTAAATGTGATTCCTTTGAAGTGGAAGTCAGGACTATTTGCATGGCAGACACCACACCGTATAATAGGGTTTATTATGTGGAGACACAATGTGATGTTGCAGTCACTCCGGTAGAAAATCTGCTTTCATCCTTTGTTGTATTTCCTAACCCAACGTCAGATGTCACCAGTATAAAGATTAATGCACTTGAATCAGGCAACCATCAGATTTCTGTATTCAATACGCAAGGTGTCAGACTGATGAGCAGAAAAGTTTTCACTGAAAAAGATAATCCCGTTACTACCCTGCTTGATGAATTCTCAAATTTTTCTACAGGGCTGTATTTTATCGTTGTCGAAAAAGATGGGATTACAACGACAAGGAAACTGATAAAGATCTAGGCAGGCGATCGTTAGATTGATTTAAATGTAGGGCTTACTACCAGCTCTTTGCTTCCTGGTCCATACACATAAAATCCTTCACCGGTTTTGATACCTGTTTTGCCTGCTTGCACCATGTTGACCAGTAGTGGACAAGGCGCATATTTAGGTTGGCCATAACCATCATGCAATACACGCAGGATGGCAAGTAAAACATCCAGGCCAATAAAATCCGCTAACTGAAGCGGACCCATCGGATGTGCCATCCCCAATTTCATGACTGTGTCTATTTCTTCAACACCTGCTACACCTTCCCACAATGCTATGATAGCTTCATTAAGCATCGGGGCGAGGATGCGGTTAGCTACAAATCCGGGGTAGTCATTTACGACGACGGGTATTTTTCCGAGATTGGACGCGATTGAAATCACTTCGTCAGCAACAGAATCTGATGTACTATACCCACGAATGATCTCGACCAGCTTCATGACCGGAACAGGATTCATAAAATGCATCCCAATCACTTGCTGAGGCCGGTCCGTTACGGAAGCAATTCTTGTGATTGATATGGAGCTTGTATTTGAAGCGAGAATCGCATCTTTCGGAGCATGCTGACTAAAATCTTTAAATAGTCTGAGCTTCAAATCAACATTTTCAGTTGCTGCTTCAATGATTAAAGTTGCATTTGAAATAGAGGAAGCAATGTCAGTCGAAGTTTGCAGATGACTAAGTGCTCTGTCTTTTTCCGGCTTGCTGATTTTTTCCTTCTGGACCATTCGTTCCAGATTTTGCTCAATGGTTTCACGACCTTTATTTAAGGCTTCTTCAGATATATCGATCATTGTCACCTGGTAGCCGTTCTGTGCAAATACATGGGCTATTCCATTGCCCATTGTACCAGCACCGATGACAGCGATGACGTGTGATCTAGTTGTTACTGCTTCTAGCATTTGTCTTGATATTGATACTACCAGCTTCCTCCTCCGCCTCCGCCTCCTCCGCCTCCGCTACTACCACCGCCACTAAATCCTCCCCCACCTGAACTGGATGATGGACTACTACTGAATACAGATCCGATATTATTTATTTCGGAAGGAAAACTTTCAGAAAACGTGCTCCATGACTGATGCATGTTGCCGCCATACATCATCGGACTTGAATACCAGGATGGTGGTTGTGTCAGTAATCCTTCAAAATGTTTATTCCATTGTGACAAATAACCAAATGCTAATGCATATGGCATAGTCGCATCGTAATACAATGGGTCATCTTTCATCAGGCGTTCAATGACTGGCCGCTCTGCTTTAGACACAAATTGTCTGAAGCCTTCAAGTTTCTGGTACGTTTGATTACCTGCAGGACTACGTTTATTAAATCTGCTTGCCAGGAAAAGAAGAATGAAACCTGTCACACCTAATGCAATTCCATCCATATTCTGAAGTTTAAATATGGCAAATGCCCCCCATGCCAGGGATAAAACCCCAAGCCCACCTGTAAAGCATCCGAACTTTTGCTGATCAGATTCGTACCATCCCTGGAGCTTGATCCATTCCCGCACTGTTTCCTTGACTGAAGTCATGTGCGTATAAAACTTGTCCTTCAGATCATCGAGTTCAACCATGCCACCAGAAGAAAATAATGCATCAAAGAATTGCTTTTCAAAAATCATTAACTCCTGACCGGCATCCTTCAGTTTATAAAAAATGATATTGTCCTTTTTGAAAAAACCTTTACCCGGAACAGCTTCCATACGCAAATAACCCTTATTGGCCAAATGAGGTATCAGTGAGAGAACATCATTACTATCTACACTATGATCAACAAATCCTCCTGCAATGGCAGGTGATATGCCCGGAGGTGGGAAATATTCCGTCATAATGGTTTGCCTGCGATTACGTGCAGCAATCTTTGCTAATAAGCCGATGATAAAAAATACGGCAGCAGGAATTAACAATTTATGTTTTAACCAGAATGACTCCAGAAAACCCATTCCTTTAAATATGCCTTTGTCAATTCTGACAGCAACCGTCACAGCTTCACCAGGAGAAAATAATCCGGTTGTTTTACCTGTAATTTGATGTTGTGTAACCTGGATATCTAAATTCCCCTGCGTGGTTGAACCCGACAGCCCAGAATAGGCATAGACGTCTTCCTGTAATAGATTTACCTTTCCTGGAAAGGAAATAACGAATTCAAAATTTTCAATATCTACATCCCATTTTTTTCCTAAAACATCCCAATAAAACTGATCATGTTCTTCAAAGGAGATGATGGAATTAAGTACACGATAATGAATTCGATACACTTGTCGGCCATCTACATATTTGTCTGCATCTCCAATCCGCAGGACTATATTTTCATTCTCTTTTGATGACGAGAAATTGTGTCCATCTATCCGGATGTCTTTTATAAAGAAATCTAAATTCTTGTTGTTGACTTTGTTTCGATAGGGAATAAACCTAAACACACCATGCCTGGGCTGTGAAAACTCAACTTCAATGATCTCTTCAAAATCAGCATACCCTTCTTCAGTGAAGGTTACATTGACCTGATAATTCTTTATCGTAAAATATTCTGCACTTACCTGTGTGGTACATAGCCATACCGGTAAGAAAAGCAGAAGCAAATGCTTCATCATGTTTCTCAGAATTGAACTTTTACATTTGCTTTTTCAGCTTCTTCCACTTCAAAGTAGCTCATCCGCTTAAAGCCAAAAGGACCGGCTAAGAGATTGCTTGGGAAAACTTCGACAGCATTGTTCATGTCGCGCGCAGAGGCATTGTAATACCTGCGTGCCCTTTGAATGCCCTCTTCCAGTGAAGTCAATGTTGTTTGAAGGTTTAGAAACTCCTGGTTGGCCTTGAGATCAGGATAATTTTCTGAAAGAGCAAAAACTGATTTTAAGGCTCCCGTGAGCTCATTTTCGGCAGCACCACCATCCCGGCCACCTGAGGCCATGGCTTTGCTTCTCAATTCCACGATCTTCTCCAGCAGCCCGCTTTCATATTGAGTATATCCCTTGATCGTATTGACCAGGTTAGGGATCAGATCATATCGTTGTTTCAGATAAACATTGATTGATTCAAAAGCTTCTTCAGCTCCGTTGCGCAAACGCACGAGTTTGTTGTATGAACTCATCAGGAATAAACCGAGGAGTAAAAGAATACCCAGGAAAATAAAGAGAATCATCGTAGAGTTTTTTTATGGTGAGGAATAATGTCAAAAGTACTAAGGACTTGCCGAACAGTGAAATCCCTGTGAAAATGCCTTGTGACACCAATAATTCGATAGATGACCCTACATTATCGATGATTGAGGACAGAATGATCAAATGAAGACTGATCATGCAGCTAATCTCTAAACAGTTAATACTTTTGAAGTCACTGCCATGGACATCACACCAAAATCTATTCTTGTAGGTGACATCGGATCTACCAAATCGAGCTGGTATATATCCGGTGATAACCATCGGCATATCAGCCTACCCGGATTCAACCCGATCGTCCACGGAATTGAAACTGGAGAAAAGATCATTAATTCACTTGCCATTCAAATTAAGGATGAACATCCGGCCGATATCTGGTATTATGGGGCCGGAGTTGTTGATGTGAGAACAGCAGACTTTGTTCGTCATCTTTTAAGTAAAGAATTTCCATCCAGCCAATTACATGTCAGTACTGACCTGGAAGGCGCAGCGAGAGCAGCATGCGGTTTAGAGGAAGGAACTATTGCGATCCTTGGAACAGGTAGCCATGCAGCAATCTATGATGGTCATCACATTACTAGGCAAGCCAACTCGCTTGGTTATATCCTGGGAGATGAAGGGGGAGGATCTGACATAGGTAAAGCATTGGTCCAGGCATATTTTTATAATCAAATGCCTGAAATCATCAGGGTCGAAATGCAGAAGTTCCTGAATCAAGGGAGAGCACATTTTTTGAAAGAACTTTACACCTCCCCTACTCCCAATCAATATTTGGGTGAATTGGGAAAAGTGGCTGCAGGATTTGACAACCATCCGTGGATAGAAGAATTGATTACTGAACGATTTTCATTATTTGTCAGAAGACACCTGATCCCGCTGGAACCGATTGGACCTGTACACGTTCTTGGATCGATAGGCAGTATATTTGCCCGCCTGATCGAAAAAGAACTCAGCCGGAACGAATTGAAGGCCGGAATTTTTATCCGCGATCCCTCATACCGGCTTTTTGAAATGCACATGAATTATGATTTCAGTGAATAAGGAAATAAAACGCATTGCTGTATTTACTTCAGGAGGCGATGCACCTGGCATGAACGCAGCTATTCGGGCAGTCGTCAGGACTGCTTCATACCATGATCTGCATGTATATGGAATCTATGGTGGTTATGAAGGTATGATCGATGGCACCATTGAACGACTGGATAAACGGGACGTAGCCAATATCATTCAACGTGGAGGAACAATTCTCAAAACTGCACGAAGCGAGCGATTCCGGACTATGGACGGAAGAAAAACTGCTTATGAGGCGTTAGTTGCCAATGATATTGATGCATTGATCGCTATTGGCGGTGACGGAACATTTACCGGTGCCAAGCTTTTCTTTGAAGAATATGGTATTCCTACAGTAGGCGTACCCGGAACGATCGATAATGATCTCTATGGTACTGACTATACAATTGGATTTGATACAGCAGTTAATACGGCTATTGAGTGCGTAGACAGAATTCGTGATACAGCTGATTCACACAACAGGTTGTTTTTTGTTGAAGTGATGGGAAGGAATACAGGGTTTATTGCTTTGAGTACGGGAATCGGAAGCGGTGCGGGTGCAATATTGATCCCTGAATCCAGCATTGATGTGGAAACACTTGTCAAACATTTAGAAAAAACAGCCAAGCGTCAGAAGCTTTTTTCATTGATCATTGTCGCAGAAGGAAATGAGAATGGCAATGCTCAAAAATTGACCAATGAAATCAGGACAAGATTTCCTGAATACGATCCTAAAGTCACGATCATTGGACACATGCAACGAGGTGGATCACCGTCGGCATTAGATCGCCTGATAGCAAGCCGGATGGGATTCAAAGCCGTAGAGGCTGTGATTGCAGGCGAAACCAATGTCATGGTAGGAATTAAAAATAATGATATGGTTCTGGTGTCATTTGATGATGCGATCAATAAGCACAAAGAAATTGACCATGACTTACTGCGAATGGCTGAAATACTTTCCATGTAATCGTGCAGATCGCTATATTTTATATTCCTGTCAGCAATAGCGATGTCGCTCAGAAAATCGGGCAGCTTGCGGTTGAATTAAGGCTGGCGGCATGTGTCAATTTCTTTCCCATTCAATCTATTTTTCCCTGGGATGGTGGTATACAGCATGAAACAGAATTTATTTTAATTCTGAAAACGGTAACCAGGCTCAATGAAAAACTTTCAGACTTTATCCGTGAAAATCATCCTTATGAAATACCGTGCATCATGAACTGGAATGTAGAAGTCAACCACGAATACGGTGAGTGGATCGAACGAAATGTGATTTCGTCAAATGAATTTTAGTTCTGAGAAGCATCACCACTACGGCTCCACATCAGGTAGGCTTTGATAAAATCATTGAGATCCCCATTGAGCACCAGGTCAGGATTGTGTACCATGTATTGCGAACGGTGATCTTTTACTCTCCTGTCATCCAATACATAACTACGGATCTGACTACCCCACTCATTCTTCATCTTACCGGATTCCACTTTATCACGCAGGGCATTGCGTTTCTCAATTTCCTTTTCGTAAAGTCGTGAACGTAGCATTTGAAGGGCTTTTTCACGATTCTGATGCTGCGATCTTTCCTGCTGGCATTCGACCACAATTCCAGAAGGAAGATGTCGTACACGCACAGCAGATTCCGTTTTATTAACGTGCTGACCTCCGGCTCCGCTTGACCTGAAAGTATCCCACTCGAGATCATCGGTTTTGACTTCTATCTTAATACTGTCGTCGATGAGTGGATGCACAAAAACAGAAGAAAAAGAAGTCATTCTTTTTCCTTGCGCATTGAATGGACTGACACGCACTAGGCGGTGTACTCCGTTTTCACCTTTCAGCATTCCGAAAGCATAATCCCCTCCGATCTCAATCTCCGCACTTTTAATGCCGGCTACATCACCATTGACCCTGTTCAGCTCTGATACTTTATATCCGTTTTTCTCACCCCACATGACATACATGCGCAGCAACATTTCTGACCAGTCGCAACTCTCAGTCCCACCTGCCCCCGCATTGATCTCAAGAATACAGGACATCTCATCTTCCGGTTGATTGAGCGTACTTCGGAATTCTACATCATCCACGATTTCTACCGCACGGAAATATGCAGCATCTAACTCCTCTTCGGAAGTATCGCCCGCGTCAAAAAACTCCAGGAGTACACCAAGATCGTCAACAACTGTCTTGATCTCTTTAAAATAGTAAAGCCAATGTTTGTGGCTTTTAATCTCTTTAAGTGCGGATTGGGCTCTTTCTGAATCCGACCAAAAATCGGGATCGAGCGTGAGCTGCTCTTTTTCTTCTAATTGAACTTGCCGGCGAGCGACGTCAAAGATACCTCCCTAAGACATCCACGCGGGTCTGAAGTTGATTATACTGATCTAAGGTCATGATTGTAATTGAAAAAATCAGGGCAGGCAAATACCTGCCCCGATTTTTATGATTGTTATTTATTTATCTACCTCAACGTAGAAAATCAAATCTGCATTTTCAGGAATCACCGGGGGTGACCCTGCAGCACCATATCCTAAGGATGCCGGAATAAATAATGTTGCTTTTGATCCTTTATTCAGCAACATAATCCCTTCGTCCCAGCCCTGGATGACCTGACCAACACCGATCGGGAATTGGTAAGGCTGTCCCATTTTGAATGAACTGTCAAACATGCTCATATCTGAATCCAGCATACCATGATAGTGAACTGATACCTGGTCTCCTTTAGCCGGAATAGGACCATCTCCTTGTTGATGAATGACATACCTCAATCCTGACGCAGTGGATTTCATCTGAGCATTCAATTCGCCTTTCTTATAGGCGTCATAATTAGTCTTGGTTAGAGCTTCGATTTCAGGCATCCTGTCACGGATGACCTGTCTTACTTTCTCCTGTTCCATAGTGATGGAATCCGAATGGGCTTTAAATTGCTCTTCATTCATCACATCCACGATTCCCACGTGATATACCAGTGGTCCGGTGAAGGTTTCAAATCCAGGTGGTTTTCTGTCCAGTGAATCCATCGGGAAGTAGAACAGCAAGCTGTCCCCTTCATGTAACGTAGCCATCAGATCCACCAGAGGCTTCATCTGACCGTAATTCTTATTATCATCCATCAACTTGATGACGGTTGGTTTTCCCGTTGCTGAAGTCTCCTGCAGAACTGAATCATTGGCCGTTAATTTCATGTTGAAGAATATATAACTATTGGCCGGAATGGGTTCATTAGAACCTTTGCGGGCAATTTCGTACTCGTATCCCGATTCAGTTTTTAATCGGCGACCTTCGGAAGAACACCCAACAAATATGAGAAGGGTGGCAAGCATAGAAAAAATTAGTTTATTGCTCATGTTGTAGTTGATATGCATTCATTGTGATTGGAATAATTTCTTTGACTTTGGCTATGGTCTCTTCGATTGAAGCTTTCATTTGACCACCTGCTGCGTTACGATGTCCACCGCCATTAAAGTGAACATTGCAAATCTCCTGGACATTGACATTTCCTTTCGAGCGGAAAGACAACTTTGTTACATTTTGCTGTTCTGAAATAAAAACAGCCATTTTCATATTGCGAACCATCAGCACATAATTCACAATCCCTTCTGTATCGCCGCGTCCTATTGCCCACTGCTTATAATCTTCTTTGTCAAGCCAGATAATACCTGTCTGGTATTCTGACATGAGTTCCATGCGATTCGCCAGACAATGTCCAAGCAATTTCAATTGCTTCTCTGTCATACTATTGAATAGACGAATCTGGAGCATATAGTCATCCATCCCGATTCGCTTGAGCGCGGCCGAAATTTCAAACACTCTTGGATTTGTTCCATATCTGAATGAACCGGAGTCCATCAGAATCCCCG
>JANMVA010000260.1:0-1809 GCA_031392195.1 Saprospiraceae bacterium
GCGATGAATGGGGCAATTCCTACACGTATATCTATTCTGATTATTTTCCGGAAGAAGAGGTTCATATTCCTGTATCGCTCTACGAAAAAGATGTCAGGTATATTTGGGAAGAAGCTACAGGTAAAGAAATACAATTTATCAACCGGCGTTTTGAAAGAAATGCTGTTAGAATTCCCGGAACTACACTGGATTCCATGATCCTTCCGATGATGCAGGAGAGCGATAATTTTATCGCTGAACAATTACTCCTGGCCAGTTCTTTTCGTCAGATTGGCGAGATGAATGAAAAGAAATTTATAGCTTTTCTGATGAAGGGCGCACTGTCAGAATTGCCTGATAAAATTCAATGGGTGGATGGTTCAGGATTATCAAGATATAACCTGTTGACTCCTCGGTCCTGTATTTGGTTCCTGGACCAGATTATGAAAAAGAAAGGAATCGATTACGTCAAAAAGATGCTGCCCGCAGGTGGCGCTTCAGGTTCATTGATGGACAGGTATAAAGGCCGTAACGGCATACCGTATGTGTATGCGAAAACGGGTTCACTCAAAAACAATCATTGTCTCAGCGGCTTGCTGATCACCAAATCCGGAAAAGTACTTTTGTTTTCCTGGATGAATAACCAGTTTACTGTTCCATCCCGTGTGATCAAAGACAACATGGAAAAAATATTTGTCTGGCTGCGTGATAATTATTGATCTCACCTTTCCATCTTTACTCCATGATTGATCCCCGGCAGGCTGATAAACTTTTGTCATATGCATCAACATTTGGTGTTCCCTTATTCGTCTATGATGCAGACATCATCACACGCCAGGTAAAAGCTTTAAAAGCAGCCTTTCAGGTTGCAGCACTGGATATCCGGTATGCCAGCAAAGCACAGAATACAATTGCAATTCTGCAACATATTTATGGAGAAGGTTGTGGCATTGATTCTGTTTCACCAGGTGAGATGACCATGGCGTTAAAGGCAGGGGTGCCCCCTGCACGAATTTCATTTACACCAAGTGGTGTAATGTATGATGAATATGAATTTGCAATACAACACGGCATACATATCCACGTAGATCAGCTTCACGTACTTCAATGGTTACATACAAATTATCCGGAGACAGAAGTGACATTGAGATTTAATCCGGGTGTTCGTGCAGGAGGACATGAAAAATTGCAGGTCGGATCGGATGGATCGAAATTTGGTTTTCTCCGTACCCAGGTTGATGAGGTATTTGAAATGACCTCCCGATTATCAATTCGGGTCACGGGTGTTCACATGCACCTCGGATCAGACATCAGTGATTCTGCAAGTTTTGACAAGGCATATGATTATTTACTTTCCATTGCCATGCATTGGAAGGATTCGATTGAGCATGTTGACCTGGGCGGCGGATTTAAAATTCCATATCATCCGGAAGACCACTCAATAGACATTCATTCTTTCGGAGCGAAAGTAAGTCAGCGGTTTCATGATTTTTGTAAGGAATTAGGAAGAGATATCAAGCTCATCCTCGAACCCGGAAAATTTCTCGTGAGTGAAGCAGGTGTGTTACTAATGCAGGTGACGGGTCTTCGGGAAACGGACGATTACAGCATGGTATATGTGCAATCCGGTTTTAATCATTTCCTGCGACCCATGAATTATGGAGCGTATCACCACATCATCAACCTGTCAAATTCGGACGGAAACATCAAGGACTATGACGTCGTAGGATATTTATGCGAGACAGACACGTTTGCGTATAGACGACCGTTGAATGAAGTCCGGCAGGGTGACATCCTCTGTCTGTTCAATGCAGGTGCTTATGGATATAC
>JANMVA010000286.1:0-2646 GCA_031392195.1 Saprospiraceae bacterium
CCAACCCCGCACCCTGCATCCAGCACTAAGTCTCCGGGTTTGATCCCGACTACCTCAGCTACCTTTTTATTCATCATTTGAAGTGCCGCCCTGTGATGAGGGGTAGTATCATCCCAGTAGCCATAATGCATGCACATCACCTCATCCAATTGCCATACTAACTCATAATCGACCTGGCAATGATCATAATAATTGATTATTTCAGAAGCATTTATAGATGGAGATGCCATAATTTCAAAAATAGAAAGAAATTTGTACCTGGATTCATTTGATGTCCTTCACTCTAACTCAGTTGTAACTGCCCATGAGATCTATTTGCCTTTATATACTTTTATTGGTACCAGCCTATATGCTTTCAGATTCTCCGGTGTCGTGGCTGGCAGATAATTCTGAGCAGCCATTATTTCCCGGATGTAATGAGGTCCCGGAAATGGAAAAAAGAGATTGCAGCCAATCTAAAATGATGGAATACGTCGACAGTGTGTTGAAATATCCTGAGGTTTTGATCAGAGAGAAGATAGAAGGTAAAGTTTATGTGAGATTCGTGGTGTCTGTCAATGGTTACATTGCTAAGTCCTGGATCGAGAAATCACTTCATCCGGCGGCAGATCAGGCCGCACTTGATGTAGTCAATGGCATGAATAAAGGAGCAGGCCAATGGACACCGGGAAAACGAGAGGGTAGTGCGGCTAATATGGAAGTTATATTACCTGTTACTTTTCTCATCGCTCCGGAAACAGAAGGAAAAATATTTCCTTTTGCCCAGGAGATGCCACGGTTTCCAGGTTGTGAACATCTTACAGGTACCGAAAGATCAAAATGCGCCAATGAGGCGATGTTTCAATTTATCAGTGCAAATCTGAAATATCCGGCCGCAGATAAAGCAAAAAATATTCAGGGTATGGCTATGGCAAAATTTGTAGTACGGGCTGATGGACGAATAACCAATGCCAGCATTACCAAAGGAGTAAGCACGACAATTGATGCGGAGGTATTACGGCTAATCAGCCTGATGAATACCATGTCTGAGAAGTGGATACCAGGCCGTCATGAAGGCAAAATTGTAAATGTTGAGTTTATGCTTCCTGTGAAATTTAGCTTAAACTAGGTATATCCTATTTCAAGGATTTGCATAAAATAATGCTTTCAAAATAAAAATTAGTTGCATAACGTACAAATACGTTATATATTTGGAGAAAATACTCCAAATGGTAAAATTGAAAAGTCTCACTAAGGCAGAAGAGGAGATAATGCAATACATCTGGCAATTGGGCAGGTGTACCGTCTCTAACATAATCGAAGTATTTCCATCTCCCAAACCTCCACATTCTTCGATCTCTTCTGTTGTCCGAATCCTTGAGAAAAAGGGTTTTGTGGACCACAAGGCATATGGAAGGACATACGAATACTTTCCACTGATCCAGAAGCATGATTATTCCAGGCGAAGTTTGCTTTCACTGCTCAGGGATTATTTTGATGGTTCTACGCCTCAGCTTGTTTCCTATCTGGTCGAAGAAGATGCTACGTCGATCGAAGAGCTTCAGGATTTAATTAAACAGCTTAAAAAGAAAACATCATGATGATCTTCACATATGTTTTGCAGGTAACGTTATGCCTGGCGTTCTTTTATGTCTTTTATCTTATTACCCTCCGTAAGGAAACGCTATTTAGCACGAACAGGATTTACTTGCTTTCGACATTAATGATCGGATTCATTGTTCCCCTTGTCCGAATTTATATTCAACAATTTGAAATTGAGCCTGCAGTTGCACCTGTTACTTATGTTGGTGCTTACTTCGACGCAATATCATATGTACCAAGTGGCACTCTCCAGGCTGAATCAATTGGTCTATCAGAAGTATTCTTGTTCATTTACCTAGCTATAGCTGCAATGATGTTTGTAAGGATGATCATAGACATATCTCGGATTATGGCCATTAAACGCCATGCCCGGATGCAAGAGATTGATGGGATGATATGCGCTTTCTCTTCAAAAGTTGTGAGTCCATTTTCTTTCATGAGCACGATTTATTTGCCGCTAAATCATACTTTTTCCAATAATGAACTGGCCGAAATATGCAATCATGAAAAAGTGCATGTCACAGAAAAGCATTCGCTTGATATTCTCTTTATTGAATTGGCATGTATTGTCCTATGGCCTAGTCCCATTGTTTATTTCTATCGAAAAAAATTAAAGGAAGTTCATGAATTTCTGGCAGATGCGAATGTTTTAAAATCAACTCCGTGGGAGCAATATGCAGATTTCCTGGTTTCTCAAAAATCTCATGGTATACAAAATAAGCTGGCGAATCAATTATTCTCTTCACAATTAAAAAACAGATTGACTATGATGACTAAACATCCTTCCTCTTTGGTATCAAGATTTAAATACCTTGGCGTGATTCCCATTTTGCTCGTGGTCTTGATATTAGTTTCATTTCGAAGTAAATCTATATCACCAGAAACCGGTGATACAATTCAGGCTGGAGATTCAAACATTCAGGAAATGATTGGTCGAATGCAAGAGCATATTGTTGGTTCACATACCACTGATACGCTGGCTCCGGTTTTTGTGTCAGCTCTACGTTTGTCCAAGCCAACTTCGGAGATGGAACTGACGAATGAAAATAAAGCAGCGCATGATAC
>JANMVA010000301.1:0-7676 GCA_031392195.1 Saprospiraceae bacterium
AATATGCTATCTTCATCCTCGATTCTCCAAGCTCCTTTCTCCTTGCTCCATGCTCCATGCTCCTTGCTCCATGCTCCATGCACCATGCTCCATGCCCTATGCCTTTTGTTTAGGCAATTGCACCGCAAACGTCGTCCCTTCCCCGATCTTCGAATGTTTCACAAAAATTTTGCCCTTGTGATAATTGTCGATGATCCGTTTGGCGAGGCTTAATCCAAGTCCCCATCCGCGTGTCTTCGTGGTGTAGCCGGGCTCAAAAACAGTTTTAAGTTTTGAGGATGCTATTCCTTTACCTGTATCTGATATGTCAATTTCAATGTGATCAGGTTTATCATGTATCTGCCATTCGATCGTGCCGGTCCCTTCCTCGATGGCATCGAGTGCATTGCGCATGATGTTTTCAATCACCCAATTGAACAGTGGTGGATTAATATTGACATACAAGGCTGCGGATGATTCGGAAGGCTCTTTGAAAATCATTTTTCGCGGGGCACGCCGACGGATATAATTCGTGATCTCGCGCATCTGATCATAAATGTTGATCTGTGATAACGCAGGTGCAGAACCAATTTTGCTGAACCTGTCTGCGATCAAATCCAGCCGGGCCACGTCATTCTGCATTTCCTGCAGGACGTCAAGTTCTGCGGGATCTTGATAATGATTATCTCGTAAATGCTCGATCCATCCAACAATAGCACTGATGGGTGTGCCCAATTGGTGTGCAGTTTCTTTCGCCATTCCAACCCACACACGATTTTGCTCAGCGCGCCGTGCATTATTAATACTGACATACCCGATGGCAATAAAAGCAATCAGCAGCAATAATTGCACGAAAGGAAAATAGGCCAGCAGTTCATGTAATCTGGAATTCTGGTAATAAAGATATTCACTGGTTTCTTTAGATAATCGGATGGGTTCAGGACCGCCTTTGTCCTTTAGCCGCAAAAGCTCTTCCTGCAAAAAAAGTATATTCGTATCTAGATCAATGCCAAAATTTTTACCGAACAAAACCTGGTCGTTTTCATCCGCCACGATAATCGGAATGTCTTTATTGGATACGAATATTTCTAGCTGCAAATCGACATCTTCATCCAGGCCCGCACTTTCAAGCGCCTTATAAGCACTTAAAAGAAGCAATGCCTTATTACGCTCACCTTCACGAAGCTTTTGAGCAAGATATCCTGTGTAGACCAGTGAAATAAGAAGGATCGCTATACCGGCTATAGCGAGATAAATTTTCCAGTATGAGCGTTGGCCTTGAATATCCATGTTAGTTCAATGACCTCTCCAGATAAGACTGTATCCGGACCTGTGCATTGTGGCGAATATCTGCGTAAAAGAAATTGTAATCTGCAATATGATAATTTTTCGTCATCAGAAGGAAGCTACCGGGAAACTTAGGCTTGCTGACCCAAAGGAAATCTTCATAGATCTGTGCTGAAATTAACTTTGGAATGACTGTATTGAAATCGCGCAGAACAGCACCCATCTGTTTCTCTTTGGTGGCGGGCTCCTCGATCGTTTTCCATGTCACCGGGTTTGTCACCACGATGTTTTTCTCCGGAAAATGCATTTTTGCAGGCAGTGCTCCTTCACGTACCGTACGCCAGCTACAAAAGCAATTTGTATCATCTTCATCCAGGCATGGCTTTAAGGATTTAAAAAAATCGCCTGGTATTGGAAGCCCGGGTATGTATGCAACGACCATCTTTTGCTGCAGATCCGTGCCTTCTATTTTTTCTTTGATCAGTCGTGCAGCATGATAAGTACCCTGGCTATGCGAAGCAATAATAAACGGCCGTCCATGATTGTATATCTCGAGATAATATTGAAAAGCATTGCTGACATCTTCATACGCCAGATCCAGTGCTTTCAATGCACCTTCTTTTTTGTCCATCGTATAAAAGCAATTGAGGTGCGCCTGCCTGTACCGTGGAGCGTATACTTTACCGGCACCATTAAAGATGCTGGCTTGATACCGGATCGGATATTTATCGGTGCGATGATTTACTCTTTCATCATTCACATCGGCATTCCACTGATCCTGACCTGACTTGCCCGTATATGTCGTGGGATGAATAAAAAAAACATCGACAGGTGAAGATGCTTGTTCATCACTCCATTCTCCGAGCGGCACAGCATCAGCACTGTCTCTCATCGTCGGCAGTGCAGCCCAGTATTTTGTTTGCGTATAATCAGGACATGCGATGCATCCTTCTATGAATGAACCTTTCGGAACGGATGAACACGATCCAAATAAGACAATGGAAATAATAGCGATAAAAGAATAAAGAAAACCGTTCGTCATTAATCTGGCTCGAATCCAAGGATGATATTGAAATTACCAAACTCAGTCCATTTCGCACCGGAATTGATCTTATTGAGGTTATCAAAACCATAGCCGAAATCAAATCCCAACAATCCAAACATCGGCAGGTAAGCCCGGAGACCTACACCGGCACTCCTCTTGAGATCGAATGGATTGTAATCCTCAAATGACTTCCATGCATTCCCTCCTTCGAGGAACAACAATCCGAAGATCGTAGAGCTCGGATTTAATGAAAGTGGATATCGTAATTCTGCGGTGAACTTATTGAAGATGGTCGCACCTCCCAATGCATTTGCTGCAATGTCTTCTACTTCATATCCGCGCATGGCGAGGATATCTTTTCCTGTAATACCAAATTGCTGATTGCTCAATCCATCACCCCCTACTTCAAAACGCTCGAATGGCGGTGGACCGATCTGACGATCATAGTGACCAAGGAATCCCATTTTGGAAGCTGCTTTCAACACCAGCTTACCTACGACCGGTGTATACCATTCGGCATCGAGACGCCATTTGTGATACTCCACCCATTTGTATGCCTGCTGCGGATCTTCAAGATTAACATCTCTTCCCAATAATGAATAAGGTAATGTAGCCTGTAATGTCAAGCTGATCTGTGAACCTGATCTTGGGAATGTTGGCTCATTGATAGTCGAACGCGCTATCGTCTGCGAAATCGAAAAGTTATTGAAGAAACCATCTGAAATAATATTACCTCGCGGATCACGGAAATCACCGGTTGCATAATTATCCAGGTTCAGGTATTCAATATTTAGTGTGGTGTTTGAAATGAAGTTGTCATCAGGCCATTTTAATCTTGAACCTAATCCGACATAGGCACGGCCGATCGCAAGCTTACCGCCATTAAAATATTCCTGGTTGTATTTTGTCAACACACCACCGACTGTAAATGAATTAGGTCTTTTACCACCAAGCCATGGTTCGGTAAAAGAAAAATTATACGACTGGAAGAAGTCACCATTTGTCTGTGCGCGAACAGAGAATCGCTGGCCATCACCTTGCGGCAGTGGGCTCCATGCATCCTTATTGAAAATATTACGCAGAGAAAAATTGTTGAACGTCACACCTAAAGTACCGATGACCTTGCTCCGGCCAAATCCGCCCCAGCCTGCACTTAATTCAAGCTGATCAGAGGGCCTTTCTTCAACTTCATAAATAATATCGACCGTTCCGGTAGCCTGGTCCACAGGAGTACTGATGCCCAGACTTTCAGGATTAAAATATCCTAAAGCTATGATCTGGCGCTGTGAACGGATGATATCTGACCGGCTGAATTTTTGACCGGGTTGTGTACGCAGTTCGCGGCGTATGACATGCTCATGGGTTCTTGTATTTCCTTTAATGACTACTTCATCGATCGTTGCCTGCGGGCCTTCGAAGATGCGCATTTCGATATCGATGGTATCGTTGTCGACGGATATCTCAGTTGGCTCAGCATTGAAAAACAAATAACCATCATCGAGGTAAAGCGAACTCACGTCGCGACCGTCAATGCTGAATGTGAGACGAGTCTGCAAAAGCTCGTCATTGTAGACATCACCTTTTTTGATCCCCAGCACTCTCGTGAGCGTCTCACTATCGTAGATGGTATTTCCTTTCCAGGTAATGTCACCGAAATAATATTTAGCACCTTCATCGATCGTGATCTGCATTTCAAGCAATCCATCTGCATTTCGCCACACCGAATCGTTCACAATTCTCGCATCGCGATATCCGATCGTATGATAATAGGCGATCAATGCTTCCTTGTCAGTTTCAAAATCCGTTTCGATGTATTTTGATTTCTTCAGCACACTCGATTTTGGCTTGGTCTCTTTGAATAGTTTGCGAAGCTTGTTTTCTTTCACAGCCTCATTGCCGACAAAGTTGATTTCTTCAATTTTGACTTTCTCTTTCGTGTCGATGTTGATGATGAGATTGATAGCATTCACACGTTCTGTGGTCGCTTCTTCTGACACAGTGACGGTGACGTCGAGATAGCCTTTCTCGATAAAATATTTTTTGATCGCATTCTTCGCATTGATCTGTATCGCATCGCTCGCCACTTGTCCTTTGATCAGGAAAGGCGCGACGACATCATTGAGGTCATTGTGCGTGCTTTGCTTTACTCCGCGGAAAGACCAACCTGCGAGACGCGCGCGTTCCATCAGATGGATGGAGAGAAAAATAATATTGCCGATCCGTTTATCCTGGATGATCTGCACATCATCAAAAAGCCGGAGCTTCCAGAGATTGCGCATAGCCTTGGTGATATCGGTACCGGGAATTTTGATTGTCTGGCCAACTTTTAGTCCGGCTACAGATTTGATGGCATTGGCATCACTAAAAAAGATCCCTTTTACTTCCACTCCTCCGATCTCCAGTTCTTCAACCTCACCATATTCAATTGTGGGAATCTGAGCAGAAACCACCGCAGGTATGAGCAGGCTAAGGGAAAGAAAGAATAAAGTGATTTTAAGGTAATTCAAACTATTCATGCGAGGGATAAGATTACTGCGTCAAAACGAATGCTGTGGGTGAAGTGTTGTTTGTGGATCAGGAGTGTGTGAGTTGCTCACTTGTTTTGCCAAACCGGCGCTCACGTTGCTGGAAGTCTTTGATGGCTAAATAAAAATTTTCGCGTTCAAAATCAGGCCAGTATACATCGGAAAAGTACAACTCTGTATAAGCGATCTGCCAGAGAAGAAAATTACTGATTCGATGCTCGCCGCTCGTCCTGATCAGCAATTCAGGATCGGGCATACCTGCCGTAGACAGGAATGAATTCACACTGTTTTCTGATATATCACTGGCGGAAAGCTTTCCCTGGGATGCCAGGTCTGCTACTTTGCGCATGGCTTCTGTTATTTCCCATCTAGACGAATAATTCAGGGCCAGCGACAGGGTCATCCGGGTATTATTGCGGGTATTTTCAATGCCTTCGAGGAGAGCTTTGCGGGTTTTGGGGGGTAACCGGTCAATATCGCCAATGGCATTGAGGCGGATATTGTTCTTATTCATTGTTTCCAACTCCTCCCGGATAGTATTCACCAGTAGGTCCATCAAGGCTCCTACTTCGATCCGGGGTCGGTTCCAGTTTTCAGTGGAGAAGGCATATAAGGTAAGCCATTGGATCCCAATCTCTGCCGAGGCTTCAGTCACTTCCCGGACAGCTTTGACACCATTCCGGTGACCCCAGATGCGGGGTTTTCCGTGCTCTTTTGCCCAGCGACCATTGCCGTCCATAATTACCGCGATATGTCGGGGTAACTTAGAAAGGTCAATTTGTTCTTTTACCGAGCTCATAAGGGCGGCAAAGGTATGGTTTTCCGATGGCTTACCTCGTGACTGGATGCCCTCTATCAGGGCATCCGATAGCTTTATTAGCAGCCTAGAACATGATACCAACTCCTACGCCGAAGCCGGTATTCTTGATTTCATCGATTAGCGGGTTGTCTTTCGCATAGTTTGAAAGTCCCAGCATGTAACGGACGTCAAGAACAATTGGTCCTAAATGAACTCCTGCTCCGAGTTGGGCGCCTACATCGAGACGGTTGACAAAGTCATAATTTTCATCTTCATCTACACCATCATAGTCATACTTGCCACTGAGAAGATATCCTACACTAGGTCCGGCCATGACAAACATTTTGACATCTTCTCCGCCAAAATTGAGTTTGATGAGCATTGGAAGTTCGAGGTAGTTTAAAGTAGCAGTTGCTTCTTCGATCCCACCACCAAAATCTTCGATCTTATAGCCTTTCTGCATCCAGTGCAGTTCGGGACCGAAAGAAACCACTTCACCCAACGGGAAGTCCGAAGTTAATGCCAGGTCGAGACCAAATTTTGATTTTGGCTCAACCGTGATATTTTGGCCTTTGAATTCCTGACGGGAGATAATACCGCCTACGCGTAAACCAAACTTTGCCTCCTGGGCTTGTACAAATTGGCCGGCAAAGAAGCAAATCGCTAATACCGCCATGATTTTTTTGAAATAGTTGTTCATATAATATTTGTTTAAGATGTAAATGAGTAATTCATTGTTTTTCAGGAATCCGGAAGGTGATAAACCAACCCTACCAGATTGTCCTGGATGGATGATGCCTATTAAACAGGTTAAAACTTTGATTGTTGAAATCAATTTTCAGTTAGAAGTCGGTTGTTACATAATTTACAGAAAATGTTATCTAATCTATTATTGAAGAGATCAATATCCAATTCATGTAACAAATCACAGGGATATCATTAACAATTATTAAGACTTCTGACTACTTTTATCCATGACGATGGAGAATAAATTTAGTCAATATCGATTGCATCCCTGGCATGGCATACCGATCGGACCTGAAGCTCCGGATGTTGTCACTGCTTTTATCGAAATCACGCCATCGGATACAGTCAAGTATGAGATTGACAAGAACAGTGGCATTTTGAAAGTGGATCGTCCCCAACTTTATTCCAATGTAGTGCCAGCGCTATATGGATTTATTCCACAGACGTATTGCAAAGAGGAAGTTGCCAGATTGTGCACAGCACAGACTGGCATCACTGGTCTGGAAGGTGATGGAGACCCATTGGATATTTTGGTTTTGACAGAACACCGCATCGCTCATGGTGATATTTTAGTTCAGGCGATCCCTATTGGCGGATTGAAGATGATAGACAATCACCAGGCTGATGACAAAATCATCGCTGTGCTACAAAAAGATGGCACCTATTCCAAATGGAAAGATCTGACTGAATTACCTGAGTCGATCATCGTGCGTTTGCGTCATTATTTCCTGACTTATAAATTAGCCCCCGGAGCAAGTCAACCTGTAGAGATCCCATTGATCTATGGAAGAAAAGAAGCATTGGAAGTGATTGAAGCTTCGAGGAGGGATTATGTGAATCATTACTCAGTGTGATGAATTTAGTTATTTGAAGATTTCTGCCTTATCCGTTGATTTGGTTTTTTCGTGAGACGTGAACCGTCAACCGTGAGAACATGAGAGTATCATCTTTTCTATTTTATGCGAGAGGCCCGGGGTTGCAAGAATGAAAGAGCGTGCAACGCGATACTCATTCACACGCAGGGGTACGGGTAGCGCCGCCCGGGTGAGAACGTGAGATCGTGAGAAACGTGAGATGTGAGATGTGAGTAGTATTGGTCACAACAGATTTATTATTTCGACACTGTGTTCCTCTTACCTCCTACCTCTTACTTCTTACCTCTTACCTCTTACCTCTTACCTCTTACCTCTTACCTCTTACCTCTCACTTCTTACCTCTTACCTCTCACTTTCTCATTCCAGCCAGGACTTGAAATATTCCCCATCATCAATATCCAGCGCATGTTGTGTTATTT
>JANMVA010000324.1:0-5194 GCA_031392195.1 Saprospiraceae bacterium
TCAACCCCCTGGCCCCCTTCAAAGGGGGAAATGATAATGCTATTTGGAAGTCCTGTCTTGTATTTTTTCAGCAATCGCTTCTGCCGCAATAAACGCCCCCGTCCACGCAGCCTGAAAATTATACCCACCAGTCAATGCATCAATATTGAGCACTTCACCTGCAAGAAATAGATTCGGTTGCTTCCTGCTTTCAAATGTTGTCATGTCAATATCTGCCAGCTCTACTCCACCGGCTGTGACGAATTCATCTTTGTAGGTGCTTTTTCCGGTGACACGATAAGTATCACTCAAAAGCACATCCTGCATCCGCTTCATTTGTTTTTTTCCAAACTCGGCGCCGGACATGAACTCGGGAATTTCAGCACGTGCACATAGATATTTCCAAAGCCGGGTCGGAAAATCTTTGACTGTGAGATTGATTATTTGTTTTTTAGGATTCTCCTGCAGGAGTGATCTCATATAGTCCGGAAATAATGCTGTATCGCTCATGGCTAGCCAATTGATATGAAGATCAAAGACGTAACCACATCTGTATAATTCCCTCGCACCCCATGCTGAGAGTTTGAGAATAGCCGGGCCGCTTACTCCCCAATGGGTGATCAGCAATGGACCTGATGAGTTAAGCTGGAAAGCAGGGATTGTCAAATGAACAAACGATTTGCTGATGCCCATCAACTCGCGCAAATTTTTATCCAGGATATTGAAAGTAAACAGCGATGGAACTGGTGCAATGAGCTGGTGTCCTGATTGCTTCAAGGCATCCCATGTACGCTGATCACTTCCGCTCGCGATCAATATATATTTTGCAAAGATTGTTCGTCCATCAAACAACTTGACAGTCCATTCAGCGCCATCAAAATTCCAACTCACTGCTCGCGTTGAGGTTAATAATTCAATCTTGTTCTTTTTAATTTCATTCAAAAAACAATCAACAATCGTTTTTGAGGAATCGGTGACCGGGAACATGCGTCCATCCTCTTCGATCTTCAGCTTGATTTTCTTCTTTTCAAACCATTCAATCAGATCAGCAGGTTGAAATCGCTTAAAGGGTTCAAGCATTTCCTTTCCGCCGCGTGGATAATAAGATGATAAAACTTCCGGATCGAAACATGCATGCGTTACGTTACATCGGCCACCACCGGATATTTCCACTTTGGACAAAGGATGACGAGCTGATTCAAGTATGCAGATTCTCGCAGCCGGGTGAAACTCAGCCAGCCTGATAGCGGCATAACAACCTCCTGCTCCGGCCCCCACTACGATGAGATCGTACTTCATGATCCGCTAAAGTCTGGATTTCCACCGGCATAGGAAACAAATTCATAAGTCGTCTGAAAGGGAATAAACGGGATGCGATGCCATTCGCTCTTTCGAAGATCAATGAGGATGGAGAATTTTTCATTCTTCTGCATAAATGTAAAAACGATCGAAGCCACTTTCATATACCGTACCAGGTCATCGATCACCGGAACTTCCGGGCTGCCGACTGCAAGGCAATAATTCTTAAATACATCAAGACCGGGATATAGTGCATACTTCTCCGGAAATAATCCGGCCAGATATAAACTCATGATATGTGCATCCTGGTGGTGATAAGATTCAACGATGCGCTTATCTTTTTGTCTCAACATCTGCAATAAATCTTCCGCATAAAACTGGAACCTGGATATTCTTCCATCCAGGGTAGCTGCATCATTGGCGAGATCTTTAAATGCAATGGTAGCCAGCTCATCATCTGTTTCAATCAACTGTAACATGATTTCCTTAGGCCGGTAATGATCCTGCTTCCACCATCGTTGTGAAATATCACTTCGCAATGCCAGAGCATATTTTTCTTTCAGATCCAATTCTGTTATTGCATGCCAGTGCTTGTGGAAATGATCGACGATGGAATGCGGATAATACCAGGAGGTATCATTTGGTTTTAGCCGTGTTGTGAGAAAGTCGTCAATTAATTTTTGCAGAAGATGCAATTTCATAGCGATGTGCTAATGTGCTAATGTGCTGATGTGCTAATGTGCTAATGTGCTGGTTAACTGGATTTCGGTCTCCCTGTTACGCAAGGTGGCAGGCCAATGTTACATAATTTACAGAAAAGGATTCAGAGACAAAGATGGGATTAATGCAAGGATTGGAGGATTTGCAGCCTCTTCCAGGTGTAATAATGGGATAATTCGTTGAAAACAAAGAGGATAAGCCTACACACCACCATGGAACAGCGCTTTTAAGCGAACAAGTATCTAATGAGTGGTGTAATATAATTGTGCAATTATACCTTGCAAAATATTTGAATTTTTAGTATCTTTTGGTTCAATTAAATACCTAAAAAATTATGATGAACGAACCACTCTCTTCCATTATGACGCGTGATGTTATAACTGCGGCTCAGGATGACACCCTTGCAGTAGCAAGGAATATCTTCCTGAGGAACAAAGTTCATCACTTACCGATTGTCAATGGCTCCCGCCTGGTGGGTATCCTTACCACCTATGACCTGTTCAAGATCAACGGAGCCACGAAGGATAAGAACTACGAGGATATCGCCATCCGGGATGTTATGACTACGCACATTGCCACACTGGAACCGGAAGACAAGATCGGTTCAGCAGCTGAGCTCTTTTTGGAAAACCTGTTTCACGCAGTACCCATTGTGAAAAATGGTGATCTGCAGGGCATCGTGACTTCATTCGATGTCATCAAATACGAATTCCACAAGGAGTATCCAACCCAGCCGATTTAACCAATTAATGAAATCAACGCCTATTGAATTAATTTCTACACTCCGAAAAAAAATTTCTTTCCAAACCGTTATTGCTTTATTGCTGATATCAGCAATGATCATTAGCGGTTTTTTATTTTTTGATCAGGCCGGTCAATTTTCATCAGCTGTCCGGACTGCTTGCGTTATGCTTTTTCTGACGTCCTATATTCCTGTCAGACGCCATATTGTCTTATCAAAGCTGTTTGATTTAGATCGTCCCGGAGAGACAGCTGAGAACATGGAGATATATATACAGAAGCGGATGGAGGCATTTAATTCCACTACTGTTTTTCGTTTAGTTTTTGGAATGTCCTGCGTTACCGGAATGGTCCTGTTGATGTTTTATAATCCATCATCTCCATTAAGTGCCACAATGGGAGTAGTATTTATTTATGTAGTCCTGTTATCCATGCTGATTAGCTGGATGAATATGCAGGATTCTATCATGCTACAAGACCTGAAACACAGTTTACGCAATTATCCTTCAGAAATATCCTGAAATGCCTGTCGAACGATCGTTCCTTCTAAAATAGCTGCGGGATCGATCTGGCTTTGATTGATGACACCCTGGTATTCTCCGGTCAGGAGTAAACGGGCACATTCAACCAATGGAGCTGCAGTACAAGTTTGTATTGCTCTCATCGTGATCTGACCTACGACCAGCGGATAGATATGTTGTGCATGCTGCATAGAACGCAGATTTCCCAACTGATCAAAACCACTGACTGATGCATATATCACAATGACATCATCTTCTACATGAGGTACACTCTCAATTAGAAATTTTTCGAGGTCGGCGATTTTTGTTTTGCTGTCGGCATGTGTGTTCAACCAGGATTTCACCCATTCATAATGGCCCGGGTAGCGAATCGTTTTATAATCGATTTGTGCAATCTGATCTTTCAATGCATTGGGCAGATCGGCTGCACCACCACTGGTCAGATCAGCTTCATACCGCCGGCCATTGATGATCAGTGTTTCTTTTTCCGATAACGAAGGCAGTCTGACGATCTCGTGATTGCGGACCACTTCAGAGTCCTCCACATATTCTGTAGCTACACCGATAGTGCTCCAGGTGAACCCATAGTAATGTGGTGATTCAGTGTATTGCGTCAAAGCCCCTACCCTCATCGAAAGTCTCTCGAGGCGCTCCACACCGTATTGCTCCTGAAACTTTTCTACAAGATGAAGTCCGAGATTGTTGACATATCCGGGAGCAAGCCCTGTCTGGAGGATGAAACCAGTTTCAGCCCCTTCAGCCATAGCGGTGATCTCCTCTGTTTCTTTGACATACTCAGTCAGGTTGGCATAATGCATTCCATACTCGAGGCACAGCTTAGCCATTTTAGGAGCAAGAGAGCCAGGCAGGCAATCCAGTAAGACATCACAGTTCTGCAAAGTCTGTTGATAGAGTTGTTCATCATCGAGTGATGACATGAGGAAAGTCGAAATGGCATTTGAGCTTCCGATACCTCTTTGGATCCAGTTCATCGCATCCTTCAGCTGATGTTCTGAAGCATCGCCCAGTACTACTTCACAATCCCAATCCTGGGAGTCAAGGATCAATAAAGCTGCTGCTCTTCCAATGCCTCCTGCGCCTGCGATGAATACTTTGTCCATAGGGGGCCAAAGGTAGCAAAATGGAATTTTGCTTACCTGGCTCTCGCGTAGGTGAACCTACGTTTTTCGCAAAATGAAATTTTGCTGACGCTTCAACGTAGGTCAACCTACGCTGAACAATCATATTAAATAAAAAAATAATGTATATATACCTAGTTAAGTGGATAATAATTATATTTGACCGTCATCCCAAGACAGCAATAGTCTCATTGCTATGTCCATATTTGTACGAAAGAATAAGAAAACCGGCCCTGCAGGGCGGACGAAACCCAAGAAAGGAAGTACAAAAACTTCACTCATCAGGGACCAGCGGATTCCAAAACTACTTGGGGCGACCCTTGTATTGGTTGGGGTCTTTGTCCTTGTAGCGGGCATCTCGTATGTATTCACCTGGAAAGTGGATCAGGATAAGATCCTCAATAATCCATTCAGTGCTCTTGGTGAAGGTGAACTCATTGTCACCAACTGGCTGGGTCGCCTGGGTGCGGTCACAGGAAATGGTCTGATCTATTGGGGATTTGGTATTGCCTCATTAGTATTACCTGTTTTGATGATTGGTTTTGGTTTGCGAAAAATGGTAGGGGCCGGATTGCAGACATGGTACACGCGGGCCGGAAAATCGATTCTTGCCATGGTGTATTGCTCCATGCGAGTAACCGGACTCAGTTTGCTCCTGACCGGGCGGGCTCGCCACTGGGCAAGGTTCGAGACCTCCTGCGGGCGCTGTCGTCAGCAGGAATGAGCCAAAGCCCGACGAAGTAGGCGCGTCACCGCATAGCATTCGGTCCGCACCTCGACCTGCCGGACTGCGGT
>JANMVA010000387.1:0-4320 GCA_031392195.1 Saprospiraceae bacterium
GATCCACGGAAATGCACTCATCTCCCACGAACGGAAATGCTGATAGATCGCATTCGTGGCCCACACCGCATGATCAGAGGTTTCAAAAAATGTATCATACGTTAATTGACCTTTCGGTTTCCGCTCCAGGAATTCATCTCCGCAACCTGCTCCACAAAAGAAAAGAGCGATCAGGCCGCTCAAATATCCTAGCCTGCTTATCCGGAGTGTTTTGATTTTATTTTTCATCATTGCTGAATTGACTGACATTAAAAATTAATTTCGATTCCACCTTGCCATGCTTTCGTGATCGGGTAGGCACCAAAATCAAAGCCTACCTCATACGAATTACCACCGTTCGGGAATTCCGGGGAATATCCGCTGTACTTCTGGTGTGACCAGACATTTGTTCCTGTTACATATACGCGCAGACGGGTGACATTGGCTTTTTCCAGAAGTGTTTTTGGCAACGTATATCCAAACGTCACACTTCTCAGCCGTACGAAATTACCGTCCTGCAAAAACCGGTCACTCACCCGATAATTCGGCCCGCCATTACTGATGCGTGGTTCGGTCAATGAAGGATTTTCAACTGTCCACCGGTCAGCAATATGTTGCTCCCAATTGTATACCGCAAAACGGAACGTTTCTTTCGCATTATAGATCTTGTGGCCACTGGCACCGACAACATCAGCGCTGAGATCAAATCCTTTCCATTCGGCACCGGCTGTAAAACTGTAGGTCATGGTGGGGATCGGGCTTCCGAGATAAACCCTGTCATCACCATTGAGCACACCATCACCATTCGTGTCTGCATAACGGATGTCACCTGGTTTTTCAACTCCAAAATTTGGTGATGCACTGACCTCTTCCTGCGTCTGGAAAATGCCCGCTACTTTATATCCATAGAACGCACCAATTGGCAAACCTACAATTGTATGCGTAGCAGGCTCTCCCTGTAAGAAGGCTGCAAAAATTTCATTTCTGCCATTCGCGAGTTTTACAACCCTGTTAGTGACAGGAGAGAGGATCACACCGAAATTGTAAGCAAACTTTCCCCCCTGTCTCCAGAGTGCTGTAATGTCCCATCCTTCATTGTTCACTTCTGCTGTATTCACAACAGGATCATTCTGCGATCCCACATAATCGGGAATCGGAACTGCAGCGATAATATCATATGTATGTCGCTTGTACCAATCCACTTCGAGCTCCATCTGACCCGCAAATAAACTTAGCTCCATTCCGATATCTGCCTGACTGGATGTTTCCCATTTTAGATTTGCATTCGAAAGTGAAGTAAGCGTCGCTCCCTGGTTTAGGCTCTCGTTAGGTCCGAACACACCATATAGCCCACTGGTCACCGCACCGGTAGAAGGATAATTTGATGATGCATTCTGATTGCCAAGAATACCATAACTCGCCCGGATTTTAAATCGATCAACCCAATCGACATGATCCATGAAAGGTTCTGCACCAATATTCCATCCAATACCTGCGGATGGAAAATGCCCGGTCCTGTTTGCTTTGATGAAACGGCTTGAACGATCTGTGCGCCATGTCAGCGTGAGCAGATATCGCTCTCTGAACCCATAATTGATCCTGTATAAATTTGAATTGAGCGCTTCATCGGCAGCTTCATGGTAATTCATTTGCGTCGTGTCATTTCCCGAAGAGAGATAAAGTATTTCTTCAGCGGTGCCAGGGAAATTTTCACGGCTTCCACCCAATCGCTCACCAACGCGCTCCTCGGCAGTATATCCCAGCAGCGCTGTAATGTGATGATCACCCCATGTGCGGTCATAGCTTAATGTTTGTTCCCAAATCCATTCGGTGCCATTAGAAAGTCCTACACTCAGTCGATCATTGAGATTGCGTTGTGATGCACTGACTTCAAACTTAGGTTCGAAGAAGCGGGACTTTTTTTGGATGCGATCGAATCCCAGGTTAGAACGGAAAGTGAAATTTTTCAGGAAATCCACATCAACATATAAGTTACCAAAGAGTCGTGTTCCGGTGTTTTTATTATTCTCTTTATAAAAAAGATCAGCAGCAGGATTTGCCAATGCAAGACCAAAGAAAGTCGGATCCGTAAAATCACCATTCGCATCTCTGATCGAAAAAACGGGTGGCATATTATATGCACTTGTTACCACACCGGGAGCTGCATCTTCACGGACGCTTGAAAAAGCCAGATTATGTCCAAAGGAAACAGCAGGTGTTAATTTATATTCTGAATTCAATCGGAGGGTCACCCGGTCAAAGTGCGATGTCTTGACAACTCCATCCTGCGAAAAATAATTGGCACTGAAATTATACGTGAATTGTTTTGATCCACCATTTGCTCCGAGCGTTGCATTATAGATCGGTGCATCCTGGTAGATGACATCCTGCCAGTCAGTTCCTTCACCCAGGCTGTCCGGGTTCGGGTAATATTGTTGATTGCGCAATGCATTATAAGCTGAAGCAAATTCTGCAGCATTGAGCAGATCTATTTTTTTATTGATCTGTTGCGTGCCATAATAAGCAGAAGCCGTGAGGACTGCTTTCTCACGGATGACACCTGTTTTGGTCGTGATTAGAATTACTCCATTGGCACCACGGCTGCCATAAATCGCTGCTGCCGATGCATCTTTTAATACTTCTATGCTTTGGACATCTTCAGGATTGACAAATGATGCATCCGAGGTGATCATGCCATCAACCACGTAAAGTGGATTCGCATTATTCAGTGTACCTGTACCGCGAATACGGATCACTGCTCCTGCACCCGGCGCACCCGAAGATGGGGCAACATATACCCCTGCTACTTTTCCTTGTAAGGCTTGTTCGACATTCGACGTTGCTATGCGGGTAATATCTTTTCCATTGACGCGCGATACGGCTCCCGTCACATCACTTTTTTTCTGAATCCCATATCCTACCACGACAATCTGGTCGATCAGTATGGCAGACTCCGATATTTTTATTTCTAAGTCTGTGCGGCCTTCTACTTTAACTTCTACAGTTTCATAGCCAGTGTATCGAATGATCAGTGTCGGATCGATACCCTGAAGTATAATGGAAAACCGGCCATCAAAGTCCGTGACCGTTCCCTGATCTGTTTCCTTTTCCTGAATGGTCGCACCGATCAGTGGTTCATCATTATTGCTTGCATCCAGCACTACACCTGTCACCGTGGTTTGTGCATAGGAAATGAAAGGAAAGCAAAGCAGGTAGAAAAAAGTGTTGAGTACCAGTCTTGTATTCATATGGATGTGTTAGTCATTTTAATTAAATGCTATCGTCTTGAAGCGTCTCTTGTTATTTCACAAGTCTGACGACTTTTTTACTCAATCGTTCAGAGTCCGGTCCGGTCATGATCCAGAATTCACCGGGTTCCGCAGTAAAGCTCATATCACCAGTGTGAAATGCGAGGTCCTTTGTGGTCAATTTAAATATAACATTTTTACTCTCGCCGGGAGCCAGTTTTATTTTCTCAAAACCCTTTAATTCTTTCACCGGGCGAGTGACAGATCCAACAAGGTCCCGTACATATAACTGAACGATTTCCTCACCCGGAATAGACCCTGTGTTGGTGACTTTAACTGTGCAGGTCAGTGTTTCACTCATTCCAAATTGATCTTTATCGGTTTGTACCGGTTCGTAAGTGAATGTTGTATAGCTTAATCCGTAGCCAAATGGATAAAGAGGTGCATTCGGCATGTCGAGGTATTTCGTATTCCATTTGCTGTTAGGATCATATGGACGCCCTGTACTTTTTTGATTGTAAAAAACAGGAACCTGTCCGAGATGCCTTGGGAAAGTGATCGTCAGTTTTCCGGAAGGATTGTAATCTCCAAATAGTACATCAGCAATCGCAGGCCCACCCTGTGTTCCTAAATACCATGTCTCTAAAATAGAAGCAACATTATCAGCCATCCAGGGAATCGTGAGCGGTCTGCCATTCATCAGCACCACCACAACAGGTTTGCCTGTAGCTACTAATGCTTTTAGAAATTCTTCCTGAACACCGGGCAGAGAAATATCACCTCTCGCCGCTGCTTCTCCACTCATATCCCGATGCTCTCCGACAACTGCAATAATGACATCAGCATCACGGCCAATCGTAACAGCAGAAGCGAAACCACTCTGATCGTCACTGTCAATAGCACAACCTTTGGCATGCTTCAGCATGAAACCATCACTTTTAGACCGGCCAGTCAGCGCCTCCAGCAAACTGATACATTTTTCACCATCACCGGATCCACTCCATGCACCGAGCAATTGTGCCTTATCATCAGCCAACGGACCGACAAGTGCAATTGATGTGACCGTATTTTTTAATGGCAGTGTATTTTTTTC
>JANMVA010000392.1:0-4540 GCA_031392195.1 Saprospiraceae bacterium
ACGAATGTAATGGATGACTTCCCACCGCTCGCGGTAACTCAATTTATCAGCATAAGAACCCATTACATTTTTACCATGCATGATCGCATGATAAATGCGGCCTGCTGAAGCATTGATGAATGTATCCATCACCAGATTGGCTGGGGCTGCCGGATACACGCCTCCAATAATTCCCTTTGCAGGATCTTCATCCCTCACCAGGTAGCCCTGGCCGTCACCGTTTGCTCCATGACATATTCCACAATAGATATTATATAGATTCTTGCCATCTTCAAGTCCGGCATCCGTGATTGGAAATGGATTTTTCGTGATTTCTTTTGTAGCCCTGGATCTCTCAGGCTCTGTATCACCGTAGTAATATGGCACACTCCCATTTGGTGAAATGGCCATGGCGCCTTCTTCAATCCCATCAAATGATTCCATGGCCATCATGCGCGCAGCACCATCAGCCGCATTCGACAGAGATATCTCGCCACGTGCAACAGTACCAGGGACAGAATACCTTGGCATCGTGTATTTTTTATATTCTTCCTCTGTACCCCATCGATTATAAAAATAATAATCGTATAGATTGGCTTCATATCCTGTGGGGTGAACCATGTCAGGCATAAACTCATGCCCACGTCTGTTTCCTTCGGAAGGAGAACATGCCTGGAGTAAAGCAAGACAGCCCAGAACTGAAAATGCTATTGTATACTTCATGATCAGATTGTCTTCGTTTCAACCAGGCTCGCACCGGTCGTATTGAAAAAATTTCTCAGCTTATCTACATCACTTGATGCCAATCCATCTGTTTCAAATGCGATACAGAATTTATCATCCGAAATTCTTGGATGGATGATCGGATTCTGAATGCCGGGTCCCTGTCCATTGACAACATAGAAGGTAACAACCATTCCAATCGACGCAAATAATACGGTGAGCTCAAAAGTGACCGGTATGAATGCCAGAATAGGCCAATGCGGCTTTCCACCGATGATCACCGGCCAGTCTCGTGTGAATATCCATGTCATACCGAGGAATGCTGTCAGTGTCCCCAGCAAGCCGTACACAAACCCGCCGATATGTAATCTCGATTCGGTAAGACCCAGGATCGGATCGAGACCATGTACTGCAAATGGTGTGTACACATCCATGATCTGCAGGTGATCTTCATTCGCTCTTCTGATCGCCGACTTGAGTACTTCCTCATCATCGTACAATCCGAATATGATATTTTTTTCGTGGTGCTTCATGATTTTAATGAATCACTTTGTTTTGTTCGTGAGATAATGATTTAATGATGATCATGTCCGTGATGTGTGTCATGAACTGCGGGCCGTAACTCTGTATTTCCACTTTCCACCTGCTGGTAAGTTGTTTTTGCGTTCGGAGAGACATACTGGTCGCCTGAGCTTTTGAGTATGTGTTTGATCTCGGCGATTGCGACAACAGGAGCAATCCGGACGAATATGAGGTAGAAGGTGAAGAAAATACCCAGTGTGCCTATGTAGATGCCGACCTCAACAAGGGAAGGAACATAAAAGCTCCAGCTTGAAGGCAGGTAATCACGTGCCAGTGTCGTGGCGATGATCACGAAACGCTCAAACCACATACCGATGTTGACAAATATGGACATGAAAAAAGTCACGGTCACATTTCGCCTCAATTTCTTTGACCAGTATAATTGCGGTGATAATACATTACACGTCATCATTCCAAAATAAGACCACCAGTATGGACCAAGTGCCCTGTTGAAGAATGCGAATTGCTCATACACATATCCTGAATACCAGGCAATAAATAATTCTGTAAGGTAAGCAACACCGACAATCGTACCGGTCACGAGGATCACCTTGTTCATGGATTCAATGTGACCGATCGTGATGTACTGTTGTAGGTTAAGTACTTTTCTTGTGATCACCATCAGTGTCTGCACCATAGCAAATCCTGAAAAGATGGCACCTGCCACAAAGTATGGAGGAAATATAGTGGTATGCCATCCCGGAACTACTGATGTGGCGAAGTCAAAACTTACGATCGTGTGCACAGAAAGTACGAGTGGTGTAGCTAATCCTGCAAGGACCAATGAAAGTGATTCATGCCGCTGCCAATGTTTTGCTGCGCCTGTCCATCCGAATGCGAGGAAGGTGTATAGTTTTCTTCTGAATCCTTTAGCCCTGTCGCGAACAGTTGCAAAGTCCGGAACAAGACCAGTATACCAAAAGAGAAGTGAAACAGTGAAGTATGTTGAGATTGCAAACAAATCCCAGAGAAGTGGCGAATTAAAGTTTGGCCATAATGGACCACGTGTATTTGGATAAGGGAAAAAGAAAAAAGTAACCCAAACGCGACCAACGTGAATGGCCGGAAATAATGCTGCGCAAATCACAGCAAAAATCGTCATTGCTTCTGCCGCGCGGTTAACTCCTGTCCTCCATTTTTGACGGAACAACAAAAGGATCGCCGAAATAAGTGTTCCAGCGTGACCGATACCGATCCACCACACAAAGTTGGTTATGTCCCAACCCCACCCGATTGTCCTGTTGAGCCGCCAGGTGCCAATTCCAACCCAGATCGTAATCAAAATGCATATGACTCCAAAGGTCAAAGCACTAAGAGCAACGATAAATGCCAGCGTCCACGCTCTGCTTGGAGCCCGTTCGGTGGGTGATACAATATCTTCAGTGATCTGGTGGTAGGTCTTATGTCCTTGAACCAAAGGTTCCCTGATCGGTGATGTAGCTACTGAGGCCATATTTTTTATCTACTGATAATAGATTTTTCTTCTTTCAATTCGATATTCCTTATGCGTCTATTCCTTCGGCTTTGTTGATCACGCGCGCCTGGTAATTCACTGCACTGCGCGTGTTGACTTCTTCCAGCACGATGTAATTAAGCGGAGATTTCAGTTTATTCGTGAGATCACCTGTTTCATTGTTCATATCACCGAAAGTGATTGCATTCGTTGGGCATGCAGTCTGGCAGGCGGTTTTAACATCAGCATCACGAAGCAAACGTTCATCTGATTTTGCTCGTAGTTTACCTTCCTGAATGCGTTGAACACAGAAGCTGCATTTTTCAATTACGCCTCTTGACCGTACAGTCACATCAGGATTAAGAACCATCCTCGTGAGGTTGTCAGCCGCATAAGGAATTCCGTCCTTCTCTCTTTCCATTCCCAGATCCGGCTCGTTGATGGGCCATAGATCTGCATTGGTATAATCAAGCCAGTTGAATCGACGTACTTTATAAGGACAGTTGTTAGCGCAATAACGTGTACCAACACAACGGTTGTAGGCCATTTGATTCAGGCCTTCAGCACTGTGATTAGTAGCGTTTACAGGGCATACATTTTCGCATGGGGCATTGTTACAATGCTGGCACATCATTGGCTGATAGACAGCACTGGGGTTGTCTACATCTCCATAGTAGTATCGGTCGATCCTCAACCATGACATTTCGTGATGTCGGCTGACTTCCCGCTTACCTACAACAGGAACATTATTCTCTGCCATGCAGGCGATGGAACATGCGCCGCAACCAATACAGCTGTTGAGATCAACATGCATTCCCCAGTGATGGCCTCGGGCATACTTTTCATCATGGCCAGGATAAACCTGTTTCTTATTTAATTCCTGATGATGATGTCTCTCGTCCTGAAGATCGGTTACAAACTCATCCAGATGATCAAGATGACTCTTTCGAATAATTGTTCTGTTGACTAATGATCCCTGATAGCCTTGTCTGACCAGACCATAAGTCATATGAACAGTCGCAGCTTCATCGGCATTTATAATTTCACCGGTTTTGCTGTCTTCTCCTGTAACCCCCATCGTGTGGTGGTATTGCACACAGGAAAAATATTTCTCCTCTCCCAACTTGCCGGAGACACTCACACCACTGGCATAATATTGGATCAATCCATCGGCATCTGTTTTGAGCCAGGGATTCACATTGACACCTACTCCGAGTCCTGCTCTTCCTGTATTCGTCCGGCCATAACCAAGTGCCAGCGCGAAGGTGTCAGGACCTTGTCCAAATTGCTTGACGACTGGAACTTTTATTGACTGTTCATTTAAAATAACTTCAGCCATATCGCCGTCTTCAAGTTTCTCATGCGCAACGAATTTTCTCGTTCCGTCAAATGCAACCGGCAAGGCGAGGTAATTACCCCATGAACATCTTGTAACAGGATCAGACATTTCCTGGAGCCATGGGTTGTTAGCATTCTGCCCATTACCAATTGCTACAGTTTCCATAAAAGTAATCTCAGGTCCTGTTCCGGGTTGAGTGAGTCTGGAGGCTAATGCTGCCACATTATCCCTGTAAGCACCACCGGATGCAGAAGGAGAATATGTGTACACCCCATCATGAAGAAGTTGATTCCATGCTGTTGTTGTTCCAGCCTGTTCAGACCAATTGCTCTTGATATACTCATAGTAAGGTTGCTCAGCAGAAAATATGGTATTGTTATCACCTATCCATTTGAGTATACTCAACTCCCGTTGACGAGTGTCAAAGAGTGGTGAAATCGTGGGCTGGATCATGCTGACATGAC
>JANMVA010000441.1:0-1585 GCA_031392195.1 Saprospiraceae bacterium
CTTTTACAACCTGCATCTCATTAGCGGAGGCATGAGTCTCATTTTCAACCCTAGATTTTGAATTATCTATTTCCTCCGCCTGCGCCTCCGCCTCATTTCCATCCTTCGCCTCCGCCTGCGCCTGCGCCTTCTCAGTCTCAATTGCAGGAACATTCTTTGTAGGCGTCATTACTTTATCCAGCCTATCTGCATCATTCAGAATAACAAATAGCGCTATTACAGCACATGCAACGCCCGCCCCAAAAAACCACCACAGCACACCCGTGCGCCTGCGATTATTCTGATCGAGGAGATGGATCATATCAGCGCGATGCGACTGATCGACCGGGAATTGTTTTTCTTCCCACTTTTTTCTCAAGATATCATCGAAGTCTTCTTTCATTTCAATGATGCTGTTTTTGATTCTCTTAAAATAGATTCTTTCAATTTCTTCCGCGCCTCATGTACATGCCACTTGGATGTTCCTTCTGAAATATTCAACATCGTGGCGATCTCTTTATGACTATAACCATCGATCGCAAAAAGATTAAATACTTCCCTGTCCATGAATGACAACTGCTGAATTTTTGCCATCAGGTGTTCGATATCGATCTCCTGGATGATGTGGTTTACTTCTGTGTGTGGCCATGATGGTTCCGTGATCGTCTGACCCTGGTATACATGAACCTGGTAATGTTTTTGTTGCGATCTGAATTCGTCAATGATGCTGCGTACCGTGATTTTCGAGATCCATGCTTTGAATGTTCCTTTCTGATCGAATTGCCCGAGGTGTTGCAGCACTTTCAAAAAAGCCAGGTTTAATCTTGCTCCTGCTTCCTGGTGATCTTTGCAGTACCTGACGCAAATGGACATCATGTAACTGTAGCAAAGGTCATACAACCGTAGCTGCGCTTTCCGGTCGCCCTTGATGCATTGTTGGATAAGACTTTCTGGAATATTCATAGTTGTAGCAGAAAAGGCCGCTAACCTGTCATTCCCTCTAAACGACATGCTAGCAGCCCTTTTCTCGAAAGATCCTTAGATCTTGCCCATCACTCCTGTTTTATGAAGCGACCAAAGTAAGACTTCGCCTCACCCCTGAGATTTATGTGGTATAAACCGGGTGTATACTGTCCTACTTCAAAAAGCATGATACCATTCAAATTCCTGACGCTGCCTGCATGAACTACTTTTCCCTGCATATCCACGATCTGTATATCAAAAGTTGTTTCACCGACGGGTAATACGATTTTGATTTCTTCTTTTGCCGGATTCGGATAGATGCCCACTTCAGTTGCCACCGGTTCTTCTACATCTACTGATCCTTCTGTAATCACCAACGAAACGTTTAAGCGCTCCGGCTCATCCGCTGTCAATGTCACCCATACATCCGGTGAATAAACACCCGGAACATCATAAGTCAATCTGTATGTTCCGAACGCAAGACCTGTAAACCGGAAGCTTCCATCTTCAAGCGTCACCGCATATGTGATCGCAACACCTTCGGAATTGCTCAGGATCACATTTATACCGGCAACACCTGTGCCACCTCGGATGTCTGCATCTTGTTTTGCTATTATATTAATTGGATCCGTCACGACACCAC
>JANMVA010000447.1:0-2553 GCA_031392195.1 Saprospiraceae bacterium
TAGCGAAGGTTAATATCGAGAATAGCTTTTCCGCCAATCGCAACACCACCACCAAATTCAAATCCGAGGAAACCAGCCTTCGCTCTAAACTCAGGTTTTGCGCTTTCATGCAAATGCATATTGGTGACTAACCCAGAACTGCGACCAATGCTCAGCGAATGAAGGCCTTTGTAAATATCCGTGTGACCTAATGCATGAGCTGAAAACAAATTGACACCGCCGCCGGAATGAGCAGGCAAATCTGAAAACGTGCCTGCATTATTCGTGTGACTGGGATTGACGATTTCGAGGCCTTCGAGATACCAGCTATTCATCGCCGGGGATTGTCCGCGGAAGGAGAGATGGTTCGCCTGGTCATTGATCTGCACGACACCTGGTTGGATGTGTGCGACACGCACAGGGTCATCATAATTACCAGCCACCGTATTGAGATCATCTTTCGTGATGCGGCTGACAGAGGGTTCAAATGCATGTGCAGCTGAAACAGTGATCTCTTTTAATTGATGCGCAAGACCTTCCAGGAATGCATCCGTGCGGATTGTAGAATAACCATCGAGTACAATTTCATCTGAAACAAACAATTCATATGCTTCAGCGAAAACGAAGACTTGTACTCGTTCAGCTCTTGTCGTTGAAAAATGAAATGCACCCTGAGCGTCTGTCTCCAGCTTACCCAAAACAGAATCACCGTACATGATTGTGATGGTGGCGCCCTCGACGGGGTTGAAGGAATTGATTTCACGGACGGTGCCGTTGATCCCTTGTCCCCACAATGAGGAGGTAAAAAAAGTGAGCGCGAACAAACAAGCTATAAAAAGGAAATCCCTCCGGATAGAGGGATTCCTGAGGATCATAACTTGTTGGTTTTTCGGATGAATTAACTCCATCCAAAAATCAGGATTGATCATGCTGAAAGATAGAATAATATCATTACAATGAAACAAATTTTTCAATTTTTAATATTTTCTGAGAAGAAAAGAAGCAGGGAGCAGGGGACAGGGAGCATGGAGTGTATTCCCATCGTTTTTTGCCTTATTTAAACTTCATCTCCATTTGAATTTTACAAATCGATAGGGAAAAATTAAAGGGAGCGAAGAAATTGCAAATGGGGAATGTTGGCGACCATACAATTAATTGTGAACTCATATAGATTTTGTGTAGCACCTTTTTTATTTGCATGGGCAATAACAAAATGGCCCCATCGGGGCCCAAGGTCGGTAGCATCAAAGATGCGACAATCAAAAACTCGTGCCGTAGGTACGATACAAAAATCTGTGTCGAATGAAAAACCTCCTCATAGTTGTGAAGCAGAAAACAACGGCATAAATTTTTTAAGGCCTGAAGGGTCGCAATCTCATAACCGTGGGCAAAGCCCGCGGAGAGAAAAGAAGGCGTCAGCCCATCATCCCCTGAGGGCATCGAAGGGGAAAAATCGGCGTAGCCGGAAAGAAAAGGAAAGAGCAGATTTGTACCTGCAGTTAATAAGCTGCTTTCCATTGCTTTCGAAATGACACAGTTTGTTGATATGGGTTTTAAGTTTGGAAACTTAAAACAACGCCAGAGGAAAATTGTACTGGCAGGGCTTGCCCCCGCCTTGGTAGAAACTAAAGGATGGTGCACAATTAATAAATAAACCCGGACGCCTCCGCCTTCGCCTCCGCCTTCGCCTTCGCCTTTTTCCCGTATTTTCACACCAGTGAGTTCTACCATTCTACACCGTGTTTCCATCGTCTCCCTGCTTTTCATGACCTGGTGCTTCCCATCATCAGCACAGACCGTTTTGGAATTTAAGTCCGGTGTTTTTGCTGCGAAACCAATTGATGCTGACAACATGACCGCTACAGAGGATCAATACTTATTCTATCTGGCTGGGCATGTGCTTACCAGCCAGGAGCGCGATGAACTGCAAAAGGATGGCATCGAAATCCTCTATGCACTAAAGCAAAATGTCTACTGGGTTCGCGTAAAAGGAGCACCTCCATCTGCCATCGCGCGCAATCTCGTTACAATTGATCTTGCATCTAAATCAGCAATTACTATTGATGATCGCTCCTCTTCTATGCGGGTCCGCGCATCGATTGCACCCGGATTAAGTCTTTCTGAAATCGAAGCATGGGCAGCGAAAGAAAATATCCGCCTGCTCGACACACGCGCTGCAAAATTCGGCTTTATCGATATTCAATTAATTGCATCATCTTATCAAACGGTATTACATACTGACTGGATTTCATTTATCGAAGAGATACCTATAGATGAAGTCGTCAATTACAGGGCACTTAATGGTGAAAGAGGTTATGCTCTGACCTCAACCCTGACACGCGGACTCAATGGGTCAGGAATCACGGTTGGGATCGGTGATGAAGCCCGGATCGGAACACATGAAGATCTCGCAGCCTCCATACTTGATCTTACAAGCTATTTCATCAGCACACACGCAACATTAGTTGCAGGTATCATTACAGGAAGCGGGTTAATAGACCCTTATTTCGGAGAAGGATATGCACCGAAAGCAAACGTCGTGATGCGAAATTTTTCTGACATCCTTTGGGACAC
>JANMVA010000492.1:0-2985 GCA_031392195.1 Saprospiraceae bacterium
TACTTGATAAAATTGAAAAGCACCGTCAGCCTCTCTTGTTGATCAGATTCCGGCACAAACTCATCCAGGAATCCTTCGATGATCTCTTTTGGATTTCGTCCTTTCGGATATTGCTCCAGGCATGCTTCCGTCAATAGTGGCAACAATATCCCAGTCTGATGTATCAGATTGAACGGCAACCTGAGGAACAGGCTGTTGAACATGTGGTATTTGGTGCCGACGTGGCGGTCGAAGTGTTTATGAGGAGGTTGATGCATAGTTGGACACAAAGGTAAGCTTGGGAGATCTGTAATAGTGACACAGTTTTTTTAAGGCAAAAGTTGGTGGTTGTTAGAAAGTAGACTAGTTGTTGGTGGTTAGTTAATAGTCCGGATGTTAGGTATTGGTTAATGGGAACCATGTTTGCAATCATCATTTTTACGTAATATCCTTCCTAATAACATTTTACCATTAACCAGTCTACTTTCGAACAACCAACAACCAACCCCAATCCAGTCTGTCTATTGTTATCCACCTTATAGCAGTATAAAATCATAATTCTGACGATTACATATTTTGCACATCTCATAAATCTCTTTCTTCACTCCCGATAAATTTATTTCTCCTAACCAGGAAATGCAGACTATGAGATTGTGGAATCATCAATACATCATTTTCGCTGTGATGTTTTTTAGTGCAACATTATTCTCATCGACAGAATCTTATGCTTCGTCGATCTATGGTGTAGTCAATGATAGCTTAGGTAAGGCTATTGAGGTCGCTACAGTGAGTTTGTTCAGGACAACAGACAGCACTTTTATCAAAGCAGAGGTCACTGGGGTAGATGGTAAGTTCGAGTTTGTAGAAATACCGGCAGGCACTTATTATTTTATTGTCTCTCTTCTTGGTTATAATGCTTTCGAAAGCGATCCGTTTACTGTCGTTGAAGGCCAACCTGTGAATCTTCCACCCGTTCAATTGCAATCAGGAGGTGTCAATCTCGCGGAAATCAGTGTAGTGGCACAAAAACCATTTGTGGAAAGGAGATCTGACAGATTGATCGTCAATGTTGAAGGGAGTATTTTATCCTCCGGTGTCAGTGCGATGGAAGTGCTTGAACGATCACCGGGAGTCATTGTGAGTTCAGGCGATGCGATCTCCATTCGCGGTCGTTCAGGAATTATTTTCATGATCGATGGAAAACCAACGCCTATGTCGGGTCAGGAGCTCGCCAATTTTCTCAGAGGCATGCCATCCAGCAGCATCGAACGAATTGAAATCATTACGAATCCTTCTGCGAAATATGATGCAGCAGGCAATGCAGGCATCATTGATATCCGCCTCAAGAAAGATCAGAACCAGGGAACTAACGGAACATTCACTGCCAACTATGCACAGGGTGTTTATCCAAAAGCAGGTGCGGGTGTTTCACTCAACCATCGAAATAAAAAGATCAACGTGTTTGGTGGTTACAATTACAATTATCGCAAAGGTTTCAATGACCTGAGATTGTATCGTTCCTTTTTTACAGAAGGACAGCGTACAGGAGCATACGATCAGAAAAATTATCTGAAGATCCCGTATCATTTCAATATGGGCCGCATTGGATTGGATTACAATATTTCTCCGAATACCATCATTGGTATTCTCGCCAGTGGCAACCTGAATAAATTCAAACCGAATGGTGTCAACAGATCTTCTGTCGAAAATGGGAACCAGGAAGTCATTTCTTCTTTCAGCACCACAAATGATAGTCACGACCTGTGGCCTTCGTATGCCTTCAACGGAAATTTCAAGCATACTTTTCCAAAGAGCAAAGTAGAATTCTCGATGGACCTGGATTATGCGCGTTATTGGAATGAAACAGAACAGAAATTCACCACCCGCTATTATGACCTCGAAGGCGAAGAATTCCTTCCGGTGTATATACTGATCGGTAATCTCAATGGAAATCTGAAGATCAAGTCAGCCAAAGCAGACCTCGTTTTTCCATTATCTGATAAGACAAGATTTGAAGCAGGGGTCAAAGGAAGTATCGTCAGTGCTGATAACAATCTTGAATTCTTTGATGAAAGCGATATTGAAAATCCTGTATTTGACAGCACGATCAGCAATCATTTTATTTATGAAGAACAAATCAATGCTGCTTATATCAACTTCAGCCACAACTGGACCAAATTCAGCATCCAATCGGGTTTGCGCATCGAGAATACAACTGCTGATGGTATTCAACTGATCAATAGCACCTCATTTGACCGGAACTATACTGATTTATTCCCGAGTGTTTTCCTCAACTATAATTTTTCGGACAATAATGGAATGGGTCTGAGCATGAGTCGCCGTCTGGACAGGCCTTCATATCGGCAACTGAATCCATTTAAGTTTTTCCTTGATCCTACAACGTACCAGGAAGGAAATCCATTTCTCAATCCGCAGTTTACCTGGTCGTTTGAATGGAATCACACGATTGCACAGCGATATACTGTTACGTTAGCATATGCGCTCACTACGGATAATATCACTCAGGTCATTGGCCCTGTCGAAGGAGTAGACCGCGTGACAGTTCAGACAGATAAGAATCTCGACAATGTGGAATATTTTTCATTGTCGGCATCGGTTCCGGTGAGTATAGGAAAATGGTTTAACAGCGTAAACAATGTCAGCGCGTACAAAGGGAATTATAAAGGCACCTATGCGAACACTTTTTTAAATGACGGCAATATTGTCTTTGATTTTAATACCAGCAATTCATTTGTTCTTGGCCATGATTGGACTGCAGAGTTGAATTTTAATTATCATTCGCAGGAACTGTATGCTTTCATGGATCTGAATCCCATGTGGGGATTGGGTGCTGGAATTTCGAAGCAAGTATTTAAGAAGAAAGGGACGATTAAACTTGCCTTCACAGATATCTTCTGGGAGAATCTGCCTTCGGCCTTAATTACATTCAGGGATTACACAGAATATTTTGATGTGTACAGAGAGACGCGCCAGGCGATCGTCTCC
>JANMVA010000550.1:0-4123 GCA_031392195.1 Saprospiraceae bacterium
GTCTGATTTAAAAGGAAAAACAAGTCAGCCTGCAAATCGCCTTGCCGTTTTACCTTTTATCAACATGAGTGCGGATCCGGATAATGAATATTTCGCAGATGGTATTACCGAGGAACTATTGAATGCGTTGACAAGAGTTGATGGCCTGCAGGTGACTGCCCGCACTTCCGCTTTCTCCTTTAAAGGACAGAACAAGGATATCAGAGATATTGGCATTCAGTTGAATGTGGACAGGATATTGGAAGGAAGCGTACGCAAGGCTGGTAATCGTGTGCGGATCACAGCTCAGCTGATCAATGCTGCGGATGGATATCATATCTGGAGTGAAAATTATGACAGGGACCTGACCGATATTTTCGCCGTGCAGGATGAGATCAGTAATATGATAGTTAACAAGCTTCGTGAAAACCTGACGGTCAAAGAACATAAAGAGATTATCGTAAAAGCTCCCACTCAAAACCTGGAGGCGTATAATTTATATTTGAAGGGCCTTCATTTTTATAATAAGATCACTCCGGGTGATGCGAAAAAAGCAATCGATTGTTTTGAGCTGGCTATTACGATATCACCTGACTATGCAAATGCTTACGCCATGGCTGCAGCAACGTATGCATACCTCGGAAGTTCAGGACAAATGGTTCCAAAGGAGGCTTTTGAAATGGTGCATCAGTATGCCGACAAAGCACTTCTATTGGACAGCAAACTTGCAGCAGGACATGCGGTGAAAGGATCAGCGTATTTGCTGTATGACTGGAAATGGAAGGAAGCATTTGATGCTTTGCAAAAAGCAATACAGCTCAATCCGGGCACAACCGATGCACACCAGATGCTGGCGTATTATTATATGATCACCGGTCAAAGGAATAATGCAGTTGATATTATGGAACAGGCTTACCAGGTGGATCCATTGTCCCCCATCGTCAACAAGACCCTCGTGGATGCTTATAATAATGCCGAAAGAGCTGATGATGCATTAAAGCAAACTGAACGGATGCTGGAGATTTATCCACACATGCTTGTTGCGCACGAATTAAAAGGATGGTCCATAGGCATGGCTGGTGACTGGAAAAAAGCAGCAGAAATATTTGAAGAAAATCACCGCACGTTTGTGAAGGATCCATTGAAAGGCCTCTTTTCAATGGGATGTGCTTATGGTCATGCGGGAGAGGTGGACAAAACACTGGAATGTATTCGTAAGACAGAACAACGGCAGGCAGAGGAACCTGCAATGGTTTTGGATGCAGACCTGGCCATGATGTGGTTATCCCTTGGTGAATTGGACAAGGGATTTCACTATCTCTTTCAGTGCGTCGATAAGCGGATGGGCCCCGTTGCCATGATCATGAATCACCCGATGTTCAAAATGCCAACTGATGATGTGAGGTATCAGTTACTAAAAGAGAAACTCAAGTTGATTGAGTTTTCTTAGCAAATGAGGATAGCGTTTGAATTTTCAACTTCATAAGTTTTATTCCACAGAAACTATCACTATGAACACTTAGGCGATAGAAAGCCGCTGTTTGTCCCTTTTCCTGGTTCGTTAGAAGAATATGCACCAAAGTACTATGCAATACAAGATACCTTGTCTGCCTCAACAAATAAGCAACTGACCAAATGAAATATCATACTCTGATCCTCGCTTTAAGCCTATTTATCCCTTATTCAATTGCTCAACAGCCTGATATTAAGCAAGTTAGCAATGACATTGACAAGCTTCTTTCGGAGCAATTCAAGCCTGACGAGCCAGGCGTGACCGCTATTGTAGCCCGCAATGGCCAAATCATCTACAAAAAGGCATTCGGTATGGCCAACCTGGAACTTGATGTGCCCATGCAGCCAGACCATATTTTCAGGATTGGGTCCATCACCAAGCAGTTTACCGCTGTGGCCATATTGCAATTAATGGAACAGGGAAAGCTGGATCTGCAGGATGAGATCACAAGGTTTATTCCTGACTATCCAACGCAGGGCAATAAGATCACCATTGAGCATCTGCTCACGCATACATCAGGTATCCAGAGTTATACAGATATGCAGGATTTTTTGGAAAGGGTAAGAATGGATTTAGTGCCCTCGGCCATCATCGATCATTTTAAAAACGAGCCGATGAATTTTACACCCGGAACTGATTTTCGTTACAATAACTCCGGGTATATACTGCTTGGTTATATCATCGAGCAAATAACAGGTAATACTTATTCAAACTACCTGGAAGAAAATATCTTCAAGCCACTGGGTATGACGCACTCGCTATATGGTGATGATATACGAATTGTAAAAAACAGGGCCGGTGGTTATAGTATGGGAGAACAAGGTTTTGAAAATGCACAACCATTGAGCATGACTCAGCCTTACGCTGCAGGTTCGATCCTGTCCACTGTTGAGGATTTGTTTAAATGGCAGCAGGCAGTTCAATCATATAAGCTGGTGAAAAAAGAAACACTGGATAACGCTTTCACGCGATATAAATTGAGCAACGGCAAAGAAATTGATTACGGCTATGGTTGGGCATTAGGCTATGTGCAGGAAAGCCCGGCGATTGAACATGGTGGAGGCATTCCTGGCTTTTCAACAATGGCCATTTATTTACCAAAGGAAGATGTATTCGTTGCGCTGTTTGCAAATTGTGATTGCATGTCACCAAAGGATATCGCTGCAAGGATGACGGCGATCGCCATGGGGAAATCATATGCATTTACGGACGTGCCTGTAGATAAAAATAATATAGAAGGATACACTGGTGTCTATGAAAATGCAGAAGGTGAACAGCGAATCATTACGCTGTCAGAAGATCAATTGTATTCCCAACGAGGCCGCAATCCAAAATTCCTGATCAGGTCATATGACAGGGATCGATTTTTCTTCGAGAATGCATTGCTGACTATCGAATTTTCGAGGAACAAAAAAGGTGAAGTTGAAAAACTAACTACGCACAGCCGTGAAGGGAATGTGGTTTGGAACAAAACCAATAATCCTATTAAAACACAGGCAGAAATAAAAGTTGATCAAAAGATTTTGGAGCAGTATGTTGGTGAATATGCCATAGCGCCTGAATTCACTTTTGTGATCACACGCGTGGAGGACCAGCTTTTCCTGCTGGCCACCGGACAGGAGCAGGTTGAAATTTTTGCTGAAGCAGAAAATAAATTCTTCTTAAAAGTAAATGACGCGGAGCTTGAATTTATCAGCGATGATTCAGGAAATATCGTTAAAGCTATTTTGAATCAGGGTGGCCGGACGACGGATGCTAAGAAAATAAAGTAGACGCATCGGTCGGCCTGGTAGAGACGAGAGAAGTTCGCTCTACAGCATGGGAATAATTTGTTTGACACATCACTAGGCATTATGAATCCGATCGAAATTTCAAACAAAACCCGGATCCTGGAAATCACAGCCGTCATCCTCACAGCCATCGGAAAATTTGTATTTCTCAATTATTTAGAATGGCGTCTTCCTTTTATCCTGGCAGCCATGATTGGCTGGTTGATTTACATTGCTTACAGGTATAAAACGAATCCGGACATTCTCTCCTATTGGGGATTCAGAACGGATAATTTTAAACCAGTGATGAAAAAAGTAATTCCGTTTGGATTATTCGCGCTTGCTGTTATGATTGGTATTGGTCTTTACCTGGATACAATCCACCTCACATGGCACATCATTCCTATCCTGATCCTATACCCGCTTTGGGGCGTGATTCAGCACTTTTTACTCATTGCATTGACGGCAGGAAATTTGAGAGACATGGCCGGAGATAAAATGAATAAGGGTTTGATCATTTTTGTGTGTGCTCTTTTATTTGCTGCCGTACATTATCCTTTTCCGTGGTTAGTAGCGGGCACATTTTTCCTATCGTTGTTTTATGGATGGATCTACCTGAAGGAAAAGAACCTGTATGTGTTGGGCTTATTCCATGGCTGGCTCGGTGCCCTGTTTTATTATTTCGTTTTGGAGAGGGATCCTTACGTGGAAATATTTGGGAAGTTTATGTAGGATCAATTGAATGACAAAATGATTAAAACATAAGATCATATTTTTTGCCAGCATTAGAGGTTGTTATGCCGTCCTCTCTGGATATCAGCGGTCTTCATGGGGGAGTGTATTACATCGTTTTTATGGTTGG
>JANMVA010000558.1:0-3347 GCA_031392195.1 Saprospiraceae bacterium
ACGAATGCTACAGACGGTGGTTGGATTATCGGGACGCCGGTTACTTTATCGAGCCAATATTGGCCTATCCCTTCAAATGGTTCTGTGCAGATTATAGCGACCAATGATGATGGTTGTAATTGTGATAAAAGCCTTGACTACCTGATCACACCTGCTATGGATTTCTCAGGTTTAGACGGTGTCGCACTGAGCTTCAATATGTTTTTTGGGAAAGGTGAATATGGAGGCTATACAGAAAAGGCAACGATAGAAGTTTCCACCGATGGAATTAACTGGACAGTCATAGAGGACTTGTCAGGACATCAGGGTTGGCACACACACCAGTTAAATCTGAGCAGCTATGCAGGAGATAGTTCTGTCATGGTTGCCTTTCATTACGATGATGATGGCGGATTCATTTATGGATGGGCGATTGATGATGTGAAGGTTTCAGTTCCACTCGCCTCTGATGCAGGTTTGACAGGGTTGAAATTTTTGCCTTATGGTGAAGTAAGTGTACCCATTCCTATTTCCGGTACGATCATGAATAACAGCCTGGAACCGATCACCCAAATGGAAGTTTCATACGCTGTCAATAACGGAACAAAAAATATTGCACATTTTCATGGAATCGATATTCAGCCTTTCCAGACCTATGAATTTTTTCATTATTCTCCGTTTGTTCCGGCCGCGCCTGGCATCTATGACATCCGGGTGGAAATCGAAACAGTTAATAGTAAAGCAGATGATGATTCAACCAATAATGTGTTGTCATTTCAAACAGAAATATTTCCTCACGTAGTCATCCCTAATCGTGTTGACGAATTCCTGGCCACTGAACCAATCCTGACAACAATCGCCACTGCTGCAGAGGGATTGGATAAACCAACAGATCTCGACTTCTTTCCGATCCTTGCGAAGAATGAATTGTGGGTTCTCAGTGAACGTGTAGAAAATAGTGGTGGAAGTACATTGACCATTTATGATGCAGGCACACCGGATCAAACTTTTCTGGATCGCACAGATGGAAATGCCTGGCACTTCATGTCCCTCCCCACAGGAATTGCATTTAGCAACAATTTTAACTTTGCAACCTCAACGGGTGTGAAGGACGCCAATCATGGTAACGGAACTTTTACCGGACCGGCATTGTGGTCAAGTGATCCGGAGATCTATGCTCAGCCTTCGGGAGGCAATGGCAGTCACCTCGACATGTTGCATGCCAGTCCATACAGCATGGGGATCGAAAGTGAGAAGGACAATGTTTTCTGGGTGACCGATGGATGGAATGGAAGTGTGGTGCGCTATGATTTTCAGGCTGACCATGGTCCTGGCAATGATGATCACGCAGATGGAATTATACGACGTTATGCTGAAATTGAATTTGTAAAAGATGGAGTTGTGCCAAGTCATTTGGTTTTGGATAAAGCTACAGGATGGTTATACGTTGTCGACAATGGTAATGACCGCGTCGTCAGATTAGATATTAATTCAGGAGGTGTTGTGGCTGATTTGCCACTTATCAATGAGCCTCTTGCTGAGCACTCCGAGATGGGTAATGTCACATGGGAAGTTATAATTGATAGCCTCACGCGACCTTCCGGTATCGAGCTCATCGGAAATCGATTGCTGGTCGGTGATTACACAACCGGCAATATCACCTTTTACGATATCGAAAATAATTTTGAAATCGTTGGCCGGATCTCAACCGGAGAAGAAGGATTGACAGGAATTAAAGTGGGCCCTGATGGTGCTATCTGGTATACAAATCGTTTGCAAAACACACTTACAAAAGCCGAACCGGGAGAAGCTACAGGAGTGGATAGACCTTCCTGGATAGATCAGGTTAAGGTGCATCCAAATCCAACTTCGGGAACTGTGTTTGTGGATCTTCCTGAAATCGAATTAGAAGGAAACATCTCGATGGAATTGAGTGATCTCAGTGGTCAGAAGCTGATGCAAGTCACAGTTAACCAGAAAAATCAGCAACTAAACCTGTCTCATTTGCCTGCAGGTCTTTATTTACTTACCATTAACAGGGATTCCAATACCACAACCCGCAAAATCGTGTTGGAGAAGTAGGACTTTCGTCTAATCAATTTCCTATTACAAGGATCATTTAAAAAAGAAAACCATGAAATATTTTAGTTTAATTCTATCCTTCGTTTTATTGAGCACGATGTCACTCACAGCTGATGCGGGTAACCTAAAAACGGAGACATTTAAGGTATGGGGCAATTGTGGTATGTGCAAGGCTACGATCGAGAAGGCCGCTAAAAGTGTATCCGGAGTGAAGTCTGCCGATTGGAATATAAAAACAGATATGTTGACTGTCAGCTTTCAGGAGGATAAGACTACCCTGGATGACATCAAGAAAGCAATTGCAGCGAGTGGTTATGATTCAGAAACGCACAGGGCTACGGATGAAGCCTATAACAACCTGCATGGTTGCTGCCAATACGAGCGTCCGGGTACGAAATAGGGATGAGCAAGTCTCACTAGATGTGTACGACCAAAGACCAATGACCAATGGCTCACTAAATGTGCAAAGCTCACTAGATGTGTATAGCCATGTGAGCAGATTGGTCCTTGGTCCTTGGTCTTTGGTCGAACACGCCATGTGAGCAATTCCTACTTGGTCCTTTGTCGTTGGTCTTTGGTCGAACACGTCTAGAGAGCAATGTTAAAATCCCATTTATTTACAAACAGACCTAAACCTTCACCTTCCTGGCCTGTTTTTCATCCGGAGATTGGATTTTTCTGTCTCTAAACCTTGGGAAACCGGCATGAAACGCTACAATCTGAGTGCTGAATTTGTCAGATGGCAGGGAAAAACCAGCCTGGATGATCAGGTCGATTCCTTCGAATATGTCATTGAAGTGGAATCTGAAGAAGAAGCCCAGCACAGACTTGAGGCTCTCATCATTGAGCGCATGGCCTCCCGTCCCGGGTGGACTTACAGGCTTATCAGGTCTAGTATTACTGAATTTTACGGGGTTGACGCATCCAACACATCCCTAACTGATCTCAACTTACTGGCTGAAACCATCAGGCCTACCGAACAATCGACCACGATTGTAACACCTGGAGAACAAACGATCCTGGTGGACATTGCATCCGAACAATCGACTAGGGCAGACACACCCTCCGAACAATCGATACCCCCGGATATTTTAGCCGATCAGTCCCAGCAGACAAATGACAGAGTAGAGGAGCTGGTGGAGAAAGGGTATTTACCACTATTCAAACGGGATCTTATCGATTTCCTTCATGATCCTGTCCGTTTCAGACAGAGCCACGATGATCTTTTGATAGTGGAGTATATCCTCAAATTCCAGCTTCCGATCCTTCCTGTCTTTCAGCCATTT
>JANMVA010000585.1:0-2580 GCA_031392195.1 Saprospiraceae bacterium
ATCAGAAACTGACCTATATCTATCGCGACGAAGACAAGATTTTATTTCCAAGGATCAGCCATAGTGATGGTCCCCGTCCCAGCCTTTATAGGAGGTGGATGGGTGATGAAAATGGAAAGCCAAGCATGGCATTTAACCTGGAGTTTTTCTGGCGCTACCAGGTAGGTTGGATGTATTGGAGATACTTCATGTGGAATTTTGCCGGCCGTGAAAACGGTGAACAGGGAAATGAACCCTGGAATCCGAAAAATGGCCACTGGATATCCGGATTTAATTTTCTCGACAGTGCACGTTTGTTTAATATGGAGAAGATGCCTGATACCATGAAAAATAATCAGGCCCGCAACCGGTATTTTTTGATCCCATTGATCATGGGTATCATCGGTTTATTCTATCAATACAAGCGACAGAAAAGAGATCTCACAGCGCTCATCGTCCTCTTCTTTTTTACAGGGCTCGGTATTATTCTATATTCCAATCAACCGCCGAATGAACCACGCGAACGTGATTACGTCGTCGTCGGGTCCTTCTTTACATTTTGTATCTGGATCGGATTGGCAGTACCTGCGATCTATGAGATGCTTCGAAAACGTTTTACTACTGCGGGGATGATTTTACCGGCTCTGGCTACGGTTGTTGTGCTAGCCGCACCGGCCATCATGGCTTTTCAGAATTATGATGACCACAGCCGTCGTCATCATTATGCATCCAGGGATTACGCGAGTAACTTCCTCGAATCGCTTGATCCGAATTCGATCATGTTTACTTATGGTGACAATGATACCTATCCGCTTTGGTATGCGCAGGAGGTAGAAGGCATCCGTCGTGATGTTCGTATTGTCAATTTGAGCCTGATTGCAGTGGACTGGTATATCGAAGGCTTACGCAGAAAAGTAAATGACTCAGCACCGATTAAGCTGACGATACCTACAGAGGGATATCGCGGCAGCAAACGTAACCAGGTCTTCTTTCTTCCCGGAAAAAGCTCAAACAATGAAGTGCCTTTGGACCAGGCCTTAGCCTTCATGGCGAAGGATAATCCTCAAACCATTCAGGGCACTAAAATTGAAACATACCTGCCATCTAACAACCTGTACATTCCGATTGATCCGGGAAGAGCAATTAGTGCAGGATTGATCAGTGCTGGTGATAGTTCGGTTCAGTTTGTCAATAAAATTCCGATCAAAATTGACAAGCAATACATCACTAAAGATCAACTGGCGGTCATGGACATACTCATGAGTAACTTGTATGACAGGCCAGTCTATTTCTCCGTCACTTGCCAGGAATCGAAATTGTTGAACCTGCAGGACTACACACAGATGGAAGGATTAGGATTGAAAGTGGTGCCTATCAAGTCGACGAGCCAGCAAGAATTTTATATCTATGGAAGCGGCCGTGTCGATAATGATAAAGTGCATGAGCGTGTGACGCAAAAATGGCGTTGGGGTGGTTTCGATAAACGCAGATTGTATGTAGACAACAGTTATGCAGCCAGTGTACAGGCGCATAAGATGGTGATCTGGAGATCTGCTGAGCAAATGATGAATGCTGGCCAGACACAAAAAGCTGTTGAGGTCACAGATGCATTCTTTACCGGTTTCCCGCACATGAACTTCCCTTATGATGCAAGAGTGTTGCCTCATATCAATATTTATATCCGTGCGGGAGAAATAGAAAAAGCGAAAACGCATATGAGAATACTCGCGACAGAGACCGCTGATTGGATGGAGTTTTTTGATTCCATCGACCAGGAAGATCTGCAGGCCGGCTTTATGCTCGATTACAGGTTAGCAACCAATGCTGTCAGTGAAATTCTGAAAGTATCAAAGACGATGAAAGATGATGCCTTTGCGCAGGAAATGGAAGCATTGCTAGGACCTTATGGTGCAACAACTCCAACTCCCGGAATCGAATAACCTACAATGGAAACGAATCACATAAATCAAACCATTGCCATTGGATCTGACCACGCAGGATTCCAATACAAGACATTCATTGTTCAATGGTTGAAAGATCATGGATATGAAGTAGTGGATTATGGTGCGGATAGTGAGGCATCGACGGATTATCCCGATCATATTCACCCTGTAGCTGATGCAGTTGAAAATGGTGAGGTCAAAGCGGGAATAATACTTTGTGGTTCCGGTAATGGTGCCGCCATGAAGGCCAATAAACACCAGGGCATCAGGGCAGCACTTTGTTGGTCTGAAGAATTGGCCTCATTGGCGAGACAACATAATGATGCAAATATTCTTGCCATACCGGCAAGGTTTGTTTCCGAATCACTTGCCTTGTCAATGGTCGAAACATTTTTGGATACACCATTCGAAGGTGGGAGACACCAGAGAAGGGTGGATAAGATAAGTTGTGCATAGGAGTTGGTCACTTCGATCCCGATAGCTATCGGGACTCAACGACCTGCAGACTTTTACCTCGACACAGAAGAGGCCGTCTCCATTTGAAATCTGTTGGTCACTGAGCGTTAGCCGAAGTGACCAACGAAAGACCAGACAGTTTACAAGGATAATTAATCAACCGATGAAACATTTCTTTCTGGTATTCACCCTGTTTATTTCT
>JANMVA010000680.1:0-6424 GCA_031392195.1 Saprospiraceae bacterium
CTGGAATGAGAAAGTGAGACGTAAGAGGTAAGAGGTAAGAGGTAAGAGGTAAGAGTTGAAAAAATCCAAAATCCAATGCTTCGACCTGCAATGCTCATCCTCGTGCCTATCGAATATCCTTGTCCACCCGCTCAGTACGGCGCAGCTCAGTACCATCTAAAATCGCCAATCTAAAATCGTAAATCTAAAATCAAATTATGTCTTCCTGGCTTCCTGTTCCTCCTGACTCTGATTTCTCAATTCATAATATCCCTTTTGGAATAGGATCAATTGAAGGTAGCGAGTGTTTTGCCTGTACCCGGATAGGTGATTATGTCATCAATCTGAACATTCTCGCATCCACAGGTTTTTTTAGCGATATACTTCCTGATGCAGAGGTGTTCAATTGCTCAACGCTCAATGATTTTATTCGTCTTGGAAAAAATATCACAGGCGCAGTTCGTTTAAAAATTCAGGATGCACTGGCTGATGAGAATTCAATACTGAAAGAACACTCCAATGTTTTTTTGGATATCGAAGATGTGGTCATGCATCTGCCCGTGCAAATAGGTGACTACACAGATTTTTATTCCAGCATCGAACACGCTACGAACGTTGGCAAGATGTTTCGCGATCCGGAGAATGCATTGTTACCCAACTGGCGTCATCTGCCGGTTGGTTATCATGGAAGGTCTTCATCGATTGTCATCAGTGGTACTCCGATCCATCGTCCATGGGGACAAGTGATGCCGAAGGATGCGACAACACCTGTTTTCGCTCCGACCAGCCGCTTGGATTTTGAGCTCGAAGTAGGACTGATTATCGGCAGAGATTCTTATCTGGGTTCATCCATCACCCCGGAGCAGGCTGAAGAATACATCTTTGGACTTGTGTTATTCAATGACTGGTCAGCACGCGATATACAACAATGGGAATACGTTCCACTTGGCCCTTTCCTGGCTAAAAATTTTGCTTCTTCGATGTCACCCTGGATCGTTACGCTTGAAGCATTAAATACATTTCGCGTTGATGGTCCGGATCAACAACCTGAAGTCCTTCCCCATTTAAGGTATTCGGGTCAGAAGAATTACGATATCGCTTTGGAAGTATCCATTACACCAGCGGGTTTTGATGAAACGGTTGTTTCCAGGTCAAATTTTAAATACATGTACTGGAACATGTGTCAGCAGATCGCCCATCATACAAGCAATGGATGCAATGTCCGGATTGGAGATCTAATGGCCTCAGGGACGATAAGCGGTCCGGATCAAGGCTCGCTTGGCTCCATGCTTGAAATTTCCTGGGGTGGTAAAAACCCGATTACACTCAATACCGGTCAATCCCGGTCGTTTATTGAAGACGGGGACAGGGTCACACTTCGCGGCTGGGCTGAAAAGGATGGTATCCGGGTGGGTTTTGGCGAAGTCTACAACCGGATCGTCAATGAAAGCTGGCCCGGCCTTGCTGCTGAATGAGCCTTATATTTGCCTAAACAATCATCTAACAATATTATGTCTGTTCTCGCACAAAAAGAAGCTGCCCATAAAGCCACACAGCAGGATTTCCTGCCTTTGAATGGTACAGATTACGTCGAATTATACGTCAGTAATTCCAAACAGGCGGCCCATTATTATAAAACGGCCTTCGGATTTCAGTCCTGGGCTTATAAAGGATTGGAGACAGGCGACAAGGATGTAGAATCTTATGTAGTCATACAGGATAAGATCCGCCTCGTCCTTACATCCCCTCTCCATAGCGATTCGGTGATTGGAAGGCATATTGACAAACATGGTGATGGCGTCAAGGTTATAGCTCTGTGGGTCGATGATGCCACTGATGCATGGAAGCAAACAACTACAAGGGGGGCCAAATCTTTTATGGAACCAACTGTAGAAGAAGATCAATTTGGACGTGTTGTCCGATCGGCGATTCATACATATGGCGAGGTGATCCACATGTTTGTTGAGCGAAAAGATTATACCGGACCTTTTCTTCCCGGGTATACTGAATGGAAAACAAAATTTCAACCCGAGTCTGTGGGATTGAAATATGTCGATCATATGGTTGGTAATGTGGCACTGGGTCGCATGAATTATTGGGTGAAATTTTATGAAGACGTCATGGGATTTCAAAACATCATCACCTTTGATGACAAAGATATTTCAACAGAATATACAGCCTTGATGAGCAAAGTGATGAGCAGTGGAAATGGACGAATCAAATTTCCGATCAATGAACCTGCTGCGGGAAAGAAAAAATCGCAGATTGAGGAATACCTGGATTTCTATGAAGATGAAGGTGTACAACATTTAGCAGTTGCAACAGACAATATTATTGAAACTGTTACGAACCTTCGTGATCGTGGTGTTGAATTTCTACGTGTACCTGCAACATATTATGAAACAGTCCTTGATCGCGTTGGCGAGATTGATGAAGAACTGGCGCCATTGCAAGACCTCGGTATATTGATCGATCGCGATCCGGAAGGTTATTTATTGCAAATATTCACTCGTCCAATACAGGCAAGGCCTACCATGTTTTTTGAGATCATTCAGCGTAAGGGTGCGCGTTCTTTTGGTAAAGGAAATTTCAAAGCTTTGTTTGAAGCTATTGAACGGGAACAGGAGTTGAGAGGGACATTGTAACTAAAATAATTCACTCTTAATTTAAATCTAAAAACAGACACCTCGAGATTTCTTTGCCCCTAAATCCCCTGAAGGGGACTTAAAAAACTACTACCCATGGGCAATAAATTTAATTAAGTCCCCTTCAGGGGATTTAGAGGCGGCAAAAACATTACAAAATTTGCTTACGGGATTTAGTGACTGCAGAAACATTATTAATTCCCCTTTAGGGGATTTAGGGGCTGATAAATTTAGGTGCATTGAAGAACCCATTGATAGATCCAATTGAAGATACAGATCCCTCAATTAGTGATCTTGTAGCTTTCTACAATGAAACCCTTGGCTTCTGTCCCAATAGTGTGCGCACGATGCAAATCCGTCCTCACCTGGCTGCAGCTTTTATCCAGTTGAATAAAGCAGTGATGGAAAATCACGGCAATGTCAGCAGTGTATTGAAGAGACTCATTGCGTTTGTTTCCAGTCATGCAACGGGGTGTCAATATTGCCAGGCACATACCATCAGGGCTGCAGAACGATATGATGCATCCGAAGAACAATTGCATCATATCTGGGAATACAAAACGTATCCTGCATTTTCTGAAGCTGAAAGAGCGGCGCTTGATTTTTCAATTGCTGCTTCGTCCATTCCAAATGCAGTAGATGATGCTGTCAGCGAAAATCTTAAACGTTATTGGGATGAAGGTGATATTGTTGAAATCACCGGTGTGGTAGCCTTATTTGGTTTTCTCAATCGGTGGAATGATTCCATCGGTACGACCCTTGAAGATGGTGCCTTCGCATCAGGCAATCAATATCTGTCAGACCACGGCTGGACAGGCGGCAAACACATCCGGAAATGAATTTTACTCCCCGGTCAATTTATTCCTGATGTCTTTCGTTAGCAGGTTGATGAAAATTAAAAAGAGGTGGATCCTTCTTGGTACACTTGTGGTGTCCATGGGCATTTGCAGCATACCCGAGATAAGGCATACCAATGCCGGTGTGAGTGAATCAACCGGGAGCGTAAGGGAGGGTAAATTGAAAAACGGATATCTCATTCCATTTAGAGGAACCAATTTTCATTTCTTCAGCCATTTCAGTTATTATATTCTCAACAACGCCTATGTACACTCCAGTGTCTATGCGACTGTAATGGATGCTTATAAAACATGCGAGCAAAACTGTCCAGGCAAGAAATATATCCTGATGGAATGCACGAGGAAAAATGGCGGGCGGATGATCTTTCACTGGACCCATCAGAATGGAATGAGTGTGGATTTTATGGTTCCTAAAATTAACGGAACTGATTCGGATGTCTGGTCAAACAACGCAGGACTTGTCCATTACCTCTTTAAGTTTGATGAAGAAGGAAAATTTAGTTTAGGCTCTAAAACGCAAATTGATTTTGAAGCCATGGCATGTCACCTGCTCGCCCTGGATGATGCAGCTCAGCAAAATGGATTGCGCATCAGGAAAATTTTATTCAAAACTGAAATGCACGACAATCTCTTCAGCACGCCTTCCGGAAAATTATTAGCGCAAAGAGATATCAATTTCGTTCCACACCTCCGGGATCTGATCAACCGGTTTCATGATGATCACTATCACGTGGATTTTGAGATCATGGATTAGCTTCAAACAAACCCGTTACAAATTTGAATTTCAAATTATTGGATACCGGATTTTAGGATACCGGACTTAAAACGCTCGGTTCACGGATCACGGCTCACGAAAAGGATGCGCGCCGCTATCACGGATCACGAAAAGGGATGCGGGCCGCTAAATCGTCTCGGTATAATTCAAATCCTCCTTAAACGTCTCCTTCATTTTCCACAAGGCCAGGAATGAAATGGCAGCCAGGATGACTCCCATGATCATGCCTGCATAAAGAATGTTGCCTGAAAAAGTTTTATCCCTGAAAAACTGGTACATGACGATAATCAATGGCAGGGAACCTCTGACAAAATTCGGAACTGTAGTTGTAACCGTTGCACGGATATTTGTACCAAATTGTTCGGCTGCAATGGTGACAAAGATCACCCAATACCCTACTGAGAATCCCATCGCCATGCATAATAAATAAAAGGTTGACTTTGAAATCCCAAAACTGTTGAGATACACAAAGACCATGATCAGGTTGAGTGTTAGAAATATTGCCATTATTTTCTTTCTGCTCTGCAGGAATTGACTTAAGAGTCCTGTCACGATATCACCTATCACAAGTCCTGCATAACACCATGCAATGGCATGTCCTGCTTTGATCTCATCAGCGCCCTGCACACCCAGGAATTTTGCAAATTCAGGAGCGAATGTAATCAATACACCTACCTGAAACCATAATGGGATGCCGATCAAAATGCAGCGCAGGTATTTTGAAAATCGCTTTCGATCTGTAAACAAGGACAGGAAACTGCCTTTACTCAATTGAGCCTTTTCAATATCCTTGTACATGCCTGATTCCCGGACACTAAAGCGAAGCAATAATAAAAGGAGCCCCAATACTCCGCCTGCATAATAACACAATCGCCAATCGCCAAATATCTGGTACACAAGATTAGCGACGATCGCTCCTGTCAATCCAACAGATGCAACGATCATTGTCCCATATCCTCGTTTTTCTTTTGGTAAACACTCAGTTACAAGCGTTATACCTGCACCCAGTTCTCCGGCTAACCCGATCCCTGCAATAAATCTCCAAAAAGCATAGGCACCAACTGTATCCACCATACCGTTTGCGATGTTGGCAATCGAATAAGTGATAATGGAACCAAACAGCACAGACAACCTTCCCCTTTTATCACCGAGGACTCCCCAAAGGATGCCACCGATCAACATCCCATACATCTGCATGCTGATCAAAAACTCGCCCTGATCCCTGTTTGCCTGCCCCGTGATTCCCAGATCATTGAGACTAGCAGTACGTACGATCCCGAATAGTAATAGGTCATAGATATCTACAAAATAACCGAGTGCTGCTACAATAACGGCAGGTCCAAGTAAACGGGCAGAAGGTGATTTGATAGACATTTTGAATCCTTTTTGGAAAAGGTCAAAGAAATAAAATATAAAATAAAAAAACCCGGTGAATAAATCCACCGGGCTCTATAACCTTTCTAGTTAAAACGATTTCAAATTAATTCTGCGTCCCTTCAATCATGGGAGAAGAAGTATGGGATTTATGATTAAGACGATATGTTATTCCGAAATTGATCAGGTAGTCTGCAAAAGCAGCATCACCGATGATGTACTCTCCTTCTGTCTCAGATCTCACTTTATCAAGGTAGCTCTGGATACGGTTGCGATGAACCGCAAACGGAACGGAAAAGTTTACTACGAGCTTATTTGCATTATAGCTGATACCGGGCTCAATGGCAATACTGTAACCTGGTCTGCGATATGCATTGCTGCCACCGATTAGGTCTTCGGCAGGAACACCTTCAAGACGTCCACCGGCATAAATGCTAAAACCTTTCAAAGGAGTTACATAAGATAGACCCAGACGTGCGAGATACTGATCAGGAACTGCAAACTCAGCAGATTGATTGCGGATCAATACTCCATTACTTTCTTCAATACCAAAGAGATAATAAAGTGTAGAGGTCACTGAAAAACGATCAGAAATGATGTGGTATCCCTGTAGGTCCAATGAAGGGCTGATACCACCATCACCGGGCTGGATTGATTGATCTACTACCAATTCAAGATCTTGATCTTTGTCAGGTCCCTGGTTGTAGAAAGTATCTTTCACATCATACTTCCCTGTGTTGAGCTTAACGCCAACACCAAGAGCATAATTGAAGTTCTTAGCTTTTTCAGGGTTG
>JANMVA010000630.1:0-6248 GCA_031392195.1 Saprospiraceae bacterium
CTCATAGTGATGAGGTTTAGTTCTTAAGTTTAATAAGCAAAAATGGTTATCAATCCAAAATCCAAAATCCAAAATTTAAAATCATTGGTTTATTCCGCACCAGTGAATTTCTTTTTCTTCTGCTTTTATCTAACTTTTACCTGCTTCTTTATATCTTTTACAGTCATCTTCTCTATTGTCAGTTGTAAATCCCTTGTACGGGTTGAAAAGCAAGAACCCCTTTCATTCTACCCCACTACAAAGCCTTGTACCCGCTGGTGGTGGTTTGCCACAGAGATCAAAAAACCGGATATCAAATACCAGCTCGACTGGTTGAAGAAGATGAACTTCGGAGGTGTAGAGATTGCCTGGGTCTATCCATTGTACCGGTACCAGGCGATGTATGCGAAGAATTTTAATCGCCACTACCCCATGGATACTTCCGCACAGGAATGGCTCAGCCCGGAATGGTCAGATGTGGTTGAATACACAAAATCATATGCGGATTCCATTGGCCTCGCCTGCGACTTTACCTTCGGCAGCGCATGGCCTGTAGCGGGTAGCCATATGGAAAGAAAAAATACAACACAGATCTATGGCGACACTTCGTTTAAGCAACTGCTCACATTCGCCTGGACATATCCCGACACGCAGTGGGTGATCAATCATCTCGACAGCAATGCATTTTATCAATTCGCAGAGCCAGTTGGTGAGGCTTTGAAGAAAGCACTACAAACAGGATCTAAGTCTGCCCTGTTCACTGATTCATGGGAAATCAAACTCAATGCAAAGAATAAGATCTGGACAAAAGGATTTGAAAAAACTTTTAAAGAAACTTTTGAGTATGATATTATTCCTTTCATGGAACAAGGCATTGATTCCTTTCCCGATGTCCGGTACGATTATATGTTGCATCTCGATGACTATGTGACAAAAGGGTTTTATAAACCTTATGCGAAAAAATGTAAGGAGCTTGGCGCCTGGTCGCGTGTGCAATGTTTAGCAGCACCTACGGATGTTATGACAACCTATTCACTGGTTGATATTCCGGAAACAGAAGCCATGCTCAACAATCCCATTTATTCACGCATTGTAAGTTCTTCAGCATGTCTTGCAGAAAAGAAGATGGTGTCAAGTGAGACATTCACCTGTATGTATGGCTTCCCTTCCACTTATCTGCGCGAAGAACAAACTGCTGATCTTAAAATGGTCGCAGATGCGATGTTTGCCCAAGGTGTCAATCAACATTTTTATCATGGTACACCTTATAATCCTGCGGGCTCTGATTCGGTTTACTTTTTTGCAACAACTTATTTCGGTCCCGGTGGTAGTCTTGAACCTGAATTGCCTGTATTCAATTCATACATGGAGAAGGTTTCCGGTATCATGCAGCGAGGCAGGACATATTCGGATGTTGCGATTTATATTCCTTATGAAGATGCTGTCATGAAAGGTGCTTATCCGAAAGAACGGCAGCGCGTGTGGGTTTGGGGTGAATATGAATTGCGCTATGTATATCCGCCAAAAGAAACAGAAGGTTATCACCCCTTGTGGATCAACCGTCATTTTTTAAATGAAGCTGAATATAAAAACGGTAAACTATTGGTTGGCGATGCAAAATTCTCGACACTCTACATCGATGTGGAATACATGGATGTGCGCGCACTTAGACGCGTATTGGAATTGGCTAATCGAGGATTGCCTGTGTGCATGAAACGAAATCCTAAACAACCAGGACAAAACAAATCAGGAGAATATGGAGAAATGCTCAGGTCATTAAGCATTTTAAAAAACGTTTCTTCAAACTTCAGTGAAGTCATCGATCATCCACCTCTCATACAAGGAGACAGTATTCCTGAATATTGGTGTAGAGTAGAGAAAGATGGAACCCATTACTTATTTCTGGCACAAACTCTTTCGAAGGACTTGCAATATCCTATTTACTCAGGGCAATCCTTGATGAAGGAATCAGAATTCAAAGACCTGACCCTCAATTTTAATGGAAGAACCATCAAAAAGAATTTCGAATTCAAACCCTATCAATCGATCATGCTCAGGATCTCAGCCAAAGGAGATTTGGAATTGATGGACATCAACTTTGTACCGAAAGATCCGGTCGTGCGACCGAGGGAGGTGCAGAAGACGTATTTTTAACCCCTAAATCCCCTAAAGAGGACCTTTTTCACTTATGAATGATGTTTCGTTTACATGATGATCATTCAGAACTTCAAGTATCCGATTACTACTTATTATTAAAGAAATACCTAAATTCCATATCTGCACTTGGAAAGGATCAAGTTAACTGTTATCACTCTTTTATTAGTGAAAAGAGTCCCCTTTAGGGGATTTAGGGGTAGGCCAGTACGGAACAAGATGTATTTTAGACCCATGCGTATTCTTCTATTCACATGCATTCTCTTCATCTCTCACACCCTACTCTCACAGGACTACAACATCCTCCACTTCGGTGCAGTCCCTGATGGAAAGACACTCAACACTAAATCGATTCAATCCGCAGTTGATCTTGCTCACATGCATGGTGGAGGCCGCGTGGTGATTCCCGCGGGCCGCTTTCTCTCAGGAACGATCATCCTAAAGTCCGGTGTAGAATTGCATGTACAGAAAGAAGCTATATTGCTCGGGAGCACTGATCCCGCACATTATATCAAATTGAACAGGTGGAAAGCACTTGTGATGGCAGAAGGACAAAACAATATCGCTATTACAGGTTATGGAGAAATAGATGGCCAGGGACGCCCGCTTGCACTCCATATCGACAGCTTATTTTATGCCGGAGAGCTCGATAGTGCTCATTATAATTTTGTCGAGATGAGACCGAGAGAACAAGTGCGGCCACAAATCATTGAGTTTGACAAATGCACGAATGTCCTGGTCAAAAATGTAACAATTAAAAATGCGGCGTGTTGGGTGCAGACCTATGAGCAATGTAAAAATGTCATCATTGATAGCATCCGCGTTGAAAGCGATGCCTACTGGAACAACGATGGCATTGATATCTCCGATTGCATAAATGTTCATATCACCAACTGCTTTGTTAATTCGGGCGACGATGGGATTTGCCTGAAATCACATTCACGAGAGCATCTTTGCGACAGTATTTATATAGCTAATTGTACTGTACGTTCCAGTGCCAGTGCTATCAAGTTTGGAACATTGTCGGTAGGAGGTTTTAAAAATGTGACGATAGAAAATATCAAAGTATACGACACCTTCCGTTCTGCTATTGCCATCGAGTGCGTAGACGGTGGCATCATGGAAAACATACTGGTGGAAAATATACATGCAGTAAACACAGGAAATGCAATCTTCATCAGATTGGGTAAAAGAAATCAGCTACCTCATGTGGCCCAGATGAGAAATGTAACTTTAAGGAATATCAGCGTGGAAGTAGCGTTTGAACGTCCTGATTATGCATACGAAATACGAGGACCTGCATTGCCATTTTTCCATAATACATTCCCATCATCTATTACAGGCATTCCCGGATATCGTGTAGAAAATGTAACACTCGAGAATATTGAAATTATCTACCCTGGGAGAGGCAATAATGGCCTGGCTAACATGCCGCTCTCACGATTAGATGATGTCCCGGAGAAAGCAAATGGTTATCCGGAGTTTTCCATGTTTAGAGAATTGCCGGCCTGGGGCTTTTATGTAAGACATGTAGATGGACTCAGGATGAAAGATATCAAACTCAGTATTGAATCTCCGGATTATCGACCAGCACTGGTTTTTGACGATGTGCGTCATCTTGACATACAGTCCATGATCATTCGGGGTGATAAGAAACCGCATCTTATTATTCTTCACAACACAGAACATGTCAATATGGATAATGATCAGGCTGTTTTGAAAATGTAATCTGCCTGCATGGATACCTGTTGCTATATTATTCTGGTTTTATTAATTGCCACTACAGGCTGCAGTCAACCACATCGTGCTCAACCTGCGGAGTCCCGCAGCATTTCTATACCTAAAGACTCATTACCGATAGTGAGTCATAAAAGCAGGATTGGAAAAGAGGCTTTACTTGTAACCAGGATTAAATCGTTCGATGAGTTAAAGGAATTAGTTCAGATTACTTATGCAGATGACACGATCGCTTCAAAAGGTACAGTGTATGGGAAACCTTGGGTCCGCCTGATACACCGTTGTGAAGATCGGGAAGTGACCAGCGAATTAAAGGCTGGTATAAGTCAATCTGATTTTATGCTGGCCAAAAGAGGTACTGTTTGGGACAAGGTATTACTAGGATTAAAATCGCCCTTTTCATTGCTGAACAGAAAAGATTTGATGCGCATTGAACACCTGGGAAGAAGAAAGCCTGAGACGTTTGGAATGGGTGATCCTGCCTTTTTGGACCTTGCAGAAATAATGGTGAGTCATATTTCTGATGAGGACCTCATGTCCATACCTGTAGAAGATCTCGGTGAAAAAGGATATCTCAATACATTTAATCATATTGCGGCACAAGCATTAATGACCTCTATCTTCTCAGAAACGTTAGCTGATTTTGTCGCTGACGTACATGAACTCTATAATATGCCGGAATTGATCACAGGAAACTTTACCAATGATCAGCTTGCAAATACGATAGATGGTCCCGTAGATAATTATATTGATATGATCAATAACGAATGGGGTCAAGAACTAGGCAAATCATTAAGTAAAAAATATTTAATTAACCGCAAAACGGACTGGACCCCTGAACTATTAACCAACTATCTGAATGATGTTCAAAGTTATTGTAGTTGGGCTCTTCAGATTGGGTTTAAACCTTTCAGAGCCACTGATAAAAAAGTAATACAATTTGTTCGTAAAATCAATATTGTTCTGGCAGCATAATGTGAAGTCTTGCACGCATGATCCAAATTTGATTTTAAAATTAGTTTTCTAACTTTTTCAGGCGGTAGATCGATTTACCGTTAGATACTTCATGCGATAACTTGTAATTGCGTTGCAATTCTTCCGCTCCTATTACTTGCCATTCATTCAATCGACTAAGCCAATTCTTGTCATCCACGATCACATCAGTCAAATTAATACCGGTCATATCCGATCCGGTCACATTGGCTTCAATTAAATTCCCTACAGTCATGTTGGCTTCACTCAGGATGGCACCTGTCAACTGCGCTCTGACCAGAGTCGTTCTGAACATATCCGCACCGGCCAGATTCGCCTCATTCAGAAAAGCGCCGGTCAAATTTGTCCATTTCATCACAGATCCACTCAAATCTGCATTTCTCATTTGAACTGAATATAAATTCGCCTCGCGGAGATCAGCTCCTTTCAAATCAGCCTGATTCAAATTGGCCCATTGCAAATCCGCCCTGGTCAAATCAGTACCAGTCAGCTTTGCCTTACTTATAATGGCTCCCCATAAATTAGCATAACTCAAATTCGCTCCAGCTAAATCCGCGCTATCAAAAATAGCACTACTCAAATCTGCTTCACTCAAATTGATACCGCTCAAATCCGCTCCTCTCAAAACACCATCGCGCAGATCTGCGCCTGCAAAAGATACATGCTTCATGATCTGGTGCAAAGATCCAGTGTCAAGATTGAGTCCAATTAAAATCAATAATAATTGTCCCCTCTCCGGGCTCAGCTTCTTCGTTGACATGCGAGCACCCTCTGTATAAGGATATGGTTTTAAAGTATAACTCAAAGAAGCAATCATTGAGATAGTTTCATCACTTAAAACCCGACCCGGATTGTCTTTTAACTCATCATCAATTCTGGCCAGGAGTTGTGGCATCAAATTGGAAAGGCTCCTGATCCTCAACGAATCCATTAGTTGCGACTGTTGAGCGATCAACATTCGTTGCTGCTCCGTTTGTGTTTTAAGTGATTTATTTTGAATGAAAAGAAAAATAATCATAGCTGCTCCTACTGCTAAGAGCACTCCGGGAAAAATCGGCCTGAGAAAGTTTTTATTTTGAATCATGAGCACCTGTACATCTGAAACAGTATCAGGGTAAAGATCACAATTTTTAGCTATTCACTCGTTTGATTACGACCCAATTGATACATCAGTGAAAATTCAAAGCCAAACTGTCTTGACTTAAATGTGCCCATCTCATACATTAACTGAATCTCTTCTAGCCCATGGTTGTAAATTCCTTTTAATGACGCAGATAAATCATCATTTAAAATATAACCTAGGCCGGCAGATACCGACAGATCATAGGTAAGAATGTTAACACCTACATACCTGGTATTTTCTACATTGATTCGCTTGTTGATAT
>JANMVA010000121.1:0-2375 GCA_031392195.1 Saprospiraceae bacterium
ATCACTTGATGAAAAAATAGGGCAGCTTTTTATTATCCGGGCGCATACGGACTTAGGTGAAGAGCAAATCAAATCAGTCAAAGCTCAGATCAAGAAATATCACGTTGGAGGATTATGTTTTTTCCAGGGTACACCGGCAAAGCAAGCAGAAGTCACCGCAGAATACCAGCAACTCAGTTCAGTTCCATTAATGGTATCGATGGATGCCGAATGGGGCTTAGGGATGCGCTTCAATGAGAAAGGTCTTTCATTCCCGCATCAGCTCATGCTCGGCGCCGTTCAGGATGTCGGTGTCATTGAAGAAATGGGCTTCGCGATTGGAAAACAATTAAAAGCAATCGGAGTCAATGTCAGTTATTCTCCTGTCGCCGATGTCAACAACAATGCGATGAATCCCGTGATCGGCGACCGCTCTTTTGGTGAAGACCGGGAGATTGTAACACAACATTCAATTGCCTACATGAAAGGATTGGCTTCTGCAGGTGTACTGGCTTGTGGGAAGCATTTCCCTGGACATGGTGATACAGATGTGGATTCGCATTATGATCTGCCGATGATCCCTCATTCCATGGAGAGGTTGAAAGAAATTGAATTGTATCCTTTTCAGAAATTGATTGATGCAGGATTACCCAGCGTGATGGTGGCTCATCTGCATGTACCGGCCATTGATTCTACTCCACTTATTTCAACAACATTGAGTTCAAAAGCCATTAATGATTTGCTGAAAAAAGAAATGGGCTTTAAAGGGCTTGTCATTACAGATGGATTGGAAATGAAAGGTGTGACCAATCATTTTGATGCCGGAGAAATTGCAACGATGTCCTTCAATGCAGGAAATGATTTATTGCTATTGCCTGATGATATCAATCTTGCATTCACAACATTGAAAGATGGTTTTAAGAAAGGCAAGCTCGATATCAATCAGCTCGATGCTAGTGTTCGAAAAATATTAGAAGCTAAATACACACTTGGTTTAGACAGCTTGACGTGGCCAACGCCTGAATCCGCTGCGAAAATGGCATTTGATCCATATGCAGTAGGTGTGAAACATAAACTGATCGAGTATGCTATCACCGTTGCCCAAAATAAAAGAGCACTCATTCCATTAGTCAATGTCAATGCACCGACATTTGCAACGCTGGCAATCGGAGCATCAAAAGAAACTCCCTTTCAAAACCGCCTGAATTCCTATCTGAAAGCAAAACATTTTACTGTTCCAAAATCATTGAGCGGAATTGATCAGGATGAATTGCTGAGAGAATTAAGTAAATATCAGCGGCTCATCATTACGGTTCATGGTATGAATGGTAAGGCAGGAGATGCATTTGGCTTGACGAAAGATGTATTGGCGCTTGTACAAAACATCAATCGCCAGCAGGACATCATCGTTGTGATCTTTGGCAGTCCGTACAGCCTGAAATATTTCGAAAACATCGATCACCTGATCATGGCCTATGAGGATAGTCCCGAAGTGCAGGATATCGCAGCGCAGGGATTAGCAGGCGTGTTTGGCTTTAAAGGAAAATTGCCAGTGACGGCGAGCAATATATTTCCGTTGCATCATGGCTTTACAACCCCTTCTCTCAAAAGACTTGGTTATAGTGTGCCTGAGCGTGTCGGCATGAGCTCTGACAGCCTCGATATGATCAAAAATATTGTCAACCAGATGATCCGTATTTATGCAGCACCTGGTTGTCAGATTTTAATTGCAAAAGAAGGAAGGATCATTTACGAAGAAGCTTTTGGAAAACATACATATAAAAAGCTGGATTCTGTCCGGCTGACAGATCTGTACGATATCGCATCGATGACCAAGGTCATAGCGACGACACCAACAGTCATGCGTCTTGTTGATGAGGGACGGTTTTCAATTGACAAGACACTGGGTGACTATTTGCCATGGTTGCGGGGGAGCGATAAAGAGGATATGGTCATTCGTAAAGTCATGGCACATCATGCAGGCCTTCAATCCTGGATCCCGTTTTGGGAATCCACGCTTGCCCAAAATCGAAAGGCTCCTGAATTATTAGATGACATCTATCAGATTATTCCAAGTTCTGAATTTCCGGTTTGCGTCGCTGAGCACATGTTTATGGAGTTGGGATATCTGGATACAATCAAACAACAAATTGTGCGTAGCGGGTTGAATAAAGAAGGGACTTACGTGTATAGTGACCTGGGCTTTATCATGATGCCTGAGATGCTGAGAAATGCAGCAGGCATTGATTTTGAAAAATATACCGATAGCGTGTTCTTTAAACCTCTCGCGGCGCGGCTTGGGTACCGGATCGCTGCGGCCGATACGGCGGATGTCATCCTCGCAAACGCGCTCGATGCCGCAGACATCGCGCGGCTGCAGGCCGGGGCGCGCTATG
>JANMVA010000299.1:0-10040 GCA_031392195.1 Saprospiraceae bacterium
GACTTCTGCAAGGGTGGGTTTGATGACGAACAAAGTAAGTAGGAGGGAAAATAAAAGGGTAATAGATGGTTTCATAAGTTAGCAGGATTATAGGATTTGTCTGTATTTCATAGCAAAAAGGTAAGATTTTTTTAAAAAGGACAGGGATCCGTTCTAAAAATTAAATCAATGAATACAATAAATATTTGGGAGGGTGCCCAAAATTAACTTAAAAATTGGATTTTCAAGCCTTTATAACAAAAAAATGAAATTATATAACCGGACTTAACCCAGGTGATTTTCGATCGCGAAACGGACTAAACCTGCGGTCGTCGAGATGTTAAGTTTTCGCATGATGTTCTTGCGATGGGCCCCTACTGTCTGGGGGCTGATGTAAAGATGGTCTGCGATTTCTGAATTATTCTTTGCCTGGGCGACGAGCCCAAGTATCTCCAACTCGCGCTTTGTCAGGTTATATTTTGCCAGGAAGGTTTCTTCGAAGATCGATTTGACGTCTACATCGATGCCATCTTTTGGAAAAAGCCTAAGTTTTTTACTGATGTAGGACTGGCCCCGGAAAACCTCTCCAATTCCTTCCAAAAGTTCGGCGAAAGTGCTGGTTTTCAGGATGTAGCCGGCTACCTGATGGAGGTGAAGGCATTCTTTAACGAACTTCGGATCGTCGTATTTGGTAACTATGATGATTTTCAATCCGGGGTAATTTTCTTTCAGAACCGGAATGACATCCAGGCCATTTAAAACGGGCATATTGAGGTCAAGTAATAGCACATCCGCTCGCTGAGAAGGTAGCTTTGTCAACAAGTCCTCCCCATTAACGGCTGTATGAATATTCTGGATTGGAATGACTGATTGCTGATTGAGCGCCAATACCAGTGTTTCCAAATACAAGGAATGATCATCTGCGATAAAGAGAGAAATGTGCTTCTGTCCGTTACTATTCATGAGTTAAATCAAAACCGCAATTTATGTACCACGTTTGGGGGGGGGGCAAATCAACTAAATACGAGTCTCTGGGGAGAGGATATCTTTGAGCATGTCTTTGTTCTACAGACTCTTCGATAGGATCCTGGCCAATATTCTCCAGGAGGTGGCAAGTTATCGAATTAAAGTATCATAAAGCAATCTCAGGGTCTACACATGTAGTAAACAGTCCACAGGAAGCAGTAAACGGTGAACAGTATTCAGTAAACAGTGAACAATAATCAGTAAACAGTGATCAGTATTCAGTATTCAGTGAAAAGTAATCAGTGAATAATGGGTAATGAACAAAAGGCTGAGGAAGTAATAGCAATGGGCAATAAGCAATCGGCAATAAGCAATCGGCAATAGGAAATAGGCAATGGGCAATGGCAAAAAAAGGCTAAGGCAAAAGAAGTAATTGCAATAGGCAAAAAGCAAAAACGAATAACAATAAGCAATAGGAAAATAAGTGAACCTAATAGGCTAGATGAAATAGCAAATGGTAGTATCAAAAACTAACAGGCAATAATATTTTAAACTAAAAAAATAGAATTTGCTCAGACGATTAAATATAATATTGATTTCTCACTTCATTAAATGGTATCCATCATTTAGAGTTTATTTAATTATAATTATCTGTACAATATTTATCGAAAATAAATTATCAGGTCAGCAAGAGGTATTTAATTTAAATAAAATGATTGTTGTCAGACCGGGGATTGATTCTGTTATTACGGTGGCTGAAACAATTATTCCGGGGACAATTGTATGGAGAACTACGATTGATACACTTAATATTTCATATCAATTACAAGAGAATAAAATAATTCCAAGCTGGCATGCGGGAGATTCAATCCATGACAGTGTATTTGTACATTTCACCATTCTGCCTTATCCTTTTCATACACCTTTTAACTTGCAGGATTCAAGCCAGATAAGGGTTGTAGAGGGGGATATCTATTACAACCCGATCCGGCTATCCGGACAAAAGGATTTGTTTGAATCGTCCGGACTTGAATATGACGGTTCGCTGACACGTGGATTTTCGCTTGGGAATAATCAAAGTCTTGTATTTGATTCTGAATTGAATTTGCAATTGGGTGGAAATATTGGGGATGGGTATGAAATACGGGCTGCAATTACGGATAATAATTTACCCATCCAACCCGATGGAACGACGCGTCAAATACAGGAATTTGATAAAGTATTTATTGAAATAAAAAAGGATCAGCATTCCATACTCGCGGGTGATTTTGATGCGATACAACCGCCCGGATATTTTATGAGGTATAATCGAAAATTAAAAGGGGCTCAATATACTTATTCGGGAAAATTATTAAATCAGCCCTGGAGCATTAAAGGATCTGCTGCTGTATCGCGTGGAAAATTTACACGACAGACGATTGTACCCGCTGAAGGAAATCAGGGCCCTTATCCATTACGCGGAGAAAATGGAGAATTATTTATCATCGTATTAGCCGGATCTGAAAAAGTATTTCTCGATGGGCGATTACTGATCCGCGGTGAGGATGCCGATTATTTTATGGATTACAATCAAAGTGAAATCACTTTCACAAGAAATATCCTTATCAATGTCAGACACCGGATTACGATTGAATTTGAATATGCGCAGTTTAATTTTCAAAAATCTCATAACGCTTTTGAGATACGCTATGACAAACAGAAAATTCAATCTTATCTGAATTTTTTCCAGGAGAATGACAGCAAATCTGTCACAGGTGACCTGGAATTGACTCCGGAAGATCTTTCCTTTCTTCAAATGGCCGGGGATGCCAATGGTGAAATATCCAAAAGTGGGATCCGGGTGGCCCCTGAGGGTTACAATTCAAATTCGATCCTTTATGCTTTAAAAGATACCCTGGTGGAAAGTGAATTGTACCAGGATGTCCTGGTGTGGTCGACGGACCCTCAAATTGCTGTCCTGACAGCTAATTTCAGTGAAGTTGGTCAGGGTCAAGGAGAATATATCATTAGTCCGAATCCTTCTCCAAATGGCCGTGTATACGAATGGATTGCTCCGGATCCAATCACGGGACAGCTTAAAGGGAATTTCGCTCCCATTGTACCTCTTCAGGCACCACAACAGAAGCAGATGCTGACTGCTGGTGGTCGGTATGCCTGGAAGCCAGGTGGCGTGATCAGTGGAGAAGCAGGATTCAGCAGAAATGACCTGAACCGCTACTCTTCACTCGATGATGAGGATAACCTCGGGTTTGGCTTAAAAATGAATGTTGAAAATGAATTCAGACTGGGGAGGAGGTGGAAGTTCACACCGTTCGGGGGAATTGAAAGTACGACAAATGATTTCAGGCCCCTGGATCCTTATCGAAATCCCGAATTCGTCAGAGACTGGAACCTGCCATTTCTCCTTGAACCAAGCAATGAGCAACTTCCACATGCCGGCGTAAGGATCGGACAGCATAAAGATTATTTTATTCAATACAAGTATGATGGATTGTTCAGGGAAGCACAATACAATGGAAACAGACATAGTATACAAATGCATGTTGACACATCAGGATGGAAGATTGATGCATTGCTGAGTGCTCTTGATGCACGCGATGCCAGCAGAACAACCAATTTCTTTCGTCCAACACTTCAAATTGAAAGACTTATTCGCAAAGAAGGCGGGTGGCGTATCGGTACCATTTATTTTGAAGACAGGAATGAAATTAAAAACAATCAAAATGACACCCTGCTGACAGGAAGTTTTGTTCAGAACAAATATTCAGCTTATATCAAAAATGATCCTGAAGCCAATACATTTTTTCAACTCACTTATAATCAGGAGCGACCGCGAATTGCATTCGACAATGAGTTAGTTTTATCAGAGAGCGTGAGTGAATGGAATCTTGCGGGCCACCTTCATCAATGGAAAAATCTAAAACTGGAATATTCTGTCAAGCACAGGGATGCTGAGCCACTATTGGGACAGGCTAACAGAAGCCGGAACCTACTTGGGAGATTGGATATGCGTGCTGATGTATTGAAAAAAGCAATTAAATATTCTGCCGGATATGAAATTGGAAATGGACAGGAACCCAAGGTGGAATACAAGTATATCAAGGTTCAAAAGGGAGAAGGCATTTATATCTGGGTAGATGATGGGGATGGAATTGAAGAGTTGAATGAATTTGAACAAGCACCGTTTGCAGATCAGGGTGAATACATCAGGTTGAATGTTTTCAACAATGATTTCATTCGCACCAGGGCACTTGGCTTGCAACAGACCATCAATTTTGATTACAAACTTTTGAAAGCTACAGGACTGCTTTCCAAAATTGCATTTCTATCAACGTATCAACTCAACCGAAAAATCCGGGAAGATACTGACAGCCCGTACTGGAATCCATTCTACCAGGAATACGCAGATACGGCGATCCTGGGATACAATAGTTCCTTGCGAAATATTCTTTACTGGAACCGGTCCAGTACACGATATGATATTCAGCTTGGACATCTAATACAGCGCAACCAGGTATTGCAGACTTCCGGATATGACAACCGCGAGCTGGAAGATATCAGCATGCGATGGCGTATCAGCCTCCAGAAAAAAATGGATATTATCCTCAACGTCAGAAAGGGGAGAAGAGAAACCCAGTCACAGTTTTTTGAAAATAAAAATTATCACCTTTCACAATTTGAAGCCGGACCTGAGGTGAATATTATTTTGAAAGATAAATTCAGATTGACAGGCTCCTATCAATTTCTAATACAGGAGAATATTTCAGGAAATGAAAAATTTGAATCAAACAAGTTTTCATTGGAATCAGTCTGGCGACAAAGCAGCACAACTGACTTAAGGACGCAGATCAGCCTGGTGAACATCAGTTATGCCTCTCAAGGGAATCTGAATGTGGATTTTGCGATCCTTCAAGGACTTCAGAACGGGTCTAATGTGTTATGGACAGCTCAATTGAATACACGGTTAAACAAAAGCCTTGTACTCACTCTCCAATACAACGGGAGGAATACTGGGGAGGAAAAAACGGTTCATACAGGTACGGCGCAGGTGAGAGCAACGTTTTAAAAGTAAAAACCAGTGAAAAAACCTAAAATGCCTTTTGACTTCTCAGCCCCTATCCCCTAAAGGGGCACTCAAAGATTTCTACATGATTTTAGAGGTTGTATTAAGAAAGAGACAACCAAAATCAAACAAAATGGGATAAAAGGCTTTTTATACTTTTACCTCTGACGGGAAACCGACCATTGCACGATGACGACAAAAGATCAAGGAGGCTTCCGAGATTACCTTAAATCAAAAGACTTTAAATACACCCTGACGGCGATTTTGCTGTTTTTGGGCATTGCTTTTCTATCGATTTTCCTCTGGCTCAAGATTTATACGCATCACGGGCAGGAACTGGAGCTACCCGATTATGTTGGCTATCAATACGACGATGCTGTCAAAGATGCCCGCAGGAAGAAATTCAGGATGAGTGTGCTCGATTCGATCCACATCCTTGGAAAACAAGGTGGAGAGATCCTGAGCCAGGATCCGGCGCCAAAATCGCTGGTAAAACAAAAGAGGATGATCTATGTGACCATTACCAAGCGCAGCCCTGACAAGATCATGTCAGGCCGGTTACCGGAGATGTATGGAAAAAATTATGAGCGAAAAAAGCGAGAACTAGCGGATCATTTCGAAATCAAGGCAAAAGTAGTCGACACAAAATTTGATCCCGGAGATCCCGGACAAATATTGGAGGTGAGGTACAAAGGACAAACAATCATCGATAGTCGTGGCAGAGAGAATGATGTACCGATTGAAAAAGGAGATGTGCTTGAATTTATTATTTCAGAGCGTTCGGGTGGATTAATAGAAATTCCAAATCTCGAATGCAAGACATACGAGGAGGCACAGTTTTTATTGGAGAATCTCGGGCTTGTAGTGGGTGAGGTGAGTAAACAGGGAGAGGTAGAAGATTTGAATGCAGCATATGTAGTGAATCAGGAACCGAAAGAGGGAGAAGAGATCATGATGGAGACACCTATACTTTTAACTGTGAGTGCGAGTAAGCCGGGAAGGTGTGAGTAGAAAGTGAGAAAGTGAGAACGTGAGAACGTGAGAGACGTGAGAGACATGAGAACGTTAGAACGTGAGAGACGTGAGAGACGTGAGAGACGTGAGAGACGTGAGAAGTAAGAAGTAATCAAAATCATAATTGAATATTATATAAAAAATATAACCAGATTGATAATAGGTATGAAAGAGATAACAGCAGAAGCGTTAAAAAAGAGATTGGATTCGGGAGAAGATATTGTCTTGATTGATGTAAGAGAACCATATGAACATGAGGAGTTCAATATCGGAGGGGAGTTGATTCCGTTGGCTGAAATTGTCTCGCATGCGGAGAGGCTAAAAGAAATGGAGGGAAAGGATATCGTGTTTTACTGCAGATCGGGAAACAGGAGCTCGATGGCTCAGAAGATGTTGGCTGTGCAGGGGATCAAGAATACATTGAGTCTCAGAGGTGGGATGAATTCGTGGCGCGACATGTAATAACATATTCGTTCGGGGTCAGAGAAGAATTATTTTGGTTCGAGGTCAGAGACACTCGAACAGGTTGATTCAACTTTAGAATTTGTTTTTCCACATCATGCTTTCGATGGGGCGATTTGTGCGGTCGACGTATTTGGCGTTGGCTTTTTTGTTGTAGGGGTTGATGATGTTGCCGCTCACAGAGAAATAAATTAGCTGGCCGATGGGCATGCCTGGATAGATGCGAACCGGTTTTACGCAGGAGATTTCGAGAGTCCAGGTGTTGCAATAACCTACATCGCCTTTGCCGGCGGTAGCGTGGATGTCGATTCCCAATCTTCCTACGCTTGATTTTCCTTCCAGGAATGGGACTGCAGAATGTGTCTCCGTGTATTCTTCTGTAACCGCCAGATATAATTCACCAGGTTGAATGACGTAGCCTTCGGGTCCGATTTCAAAATGTTCGATTTCATTGTGAAGCCGGGCATCGAGCGCTTTTTCTTTGTAGACAGCGAAGTATTTGGCGAGATGGACGTCGTATGAATTTGTTCCTAAACAGCTTCTGTCGAAGGGAGTGATGACGATGTCACCGGATTCGATGGCTGCAAGGATCTGAGTATCAGTTAATACCATATTTAGATAATTATCAAAGAAGGGCAAATGTAGCATTCTGCAGTGGGTATAATCTATTGACTATGGACAATTTTAGATTTTGGATTTTGGATTTTGGATTTTAGATTTTGGATTTTATAGTTAATGAAAAAGGTTGAATGCTAAAGAGAACTCCTGGAAACTAGCTAAGCAACAGTAATTGTTAGTTTTACCGCAGATGAATATGATGCACCGCTTAGAATTTGGAAGTACAACAGTGGCTGTTGGACATCACACGGGGTTTGATATTCATCCGGACCGGATAATGTTTGAGGGTGAGAAGACGATTATCCATGAGTTATCGCCGAGGAAAAGGAGTGAGTGGCTCGCGAGCAGGGAACTATTGTTTATGATTGCGGGACTGCCGGAACGAGTTGAATGTTTGTATGATGATTTTGGGAAACCGATATTAAGAGGGAGTGACAAGCATATTTCTGTGAGTCATAGTTCTGATTGGTGTGCGGCGATGATTAGTGACAGGTCATGTGGGGTGGATATACAGATCTATTCAAAAACAGTTGAGCGAATCGCCGGAAAATTTTTAAGTAAAGATGAGATTAATCACACTCAGCAGCTAACGAACAGATTGCATCATTTGCATTTGCTATGGGGAGCCAAAGAATGTATGTACAAAGCTTATGGTCGAAGAAAATTGGAATTCAGGCAGCATATTTTTATTACAACACTTAATGTTGAAACTTGTACAGGTGTTGGTGAAATACGGTATGAGGATATTCGTTTGGTATTTGATCTGTACTACAGGATGCTGCCGGAGAGTGCATGGGTGATTTGCGTGGAACGAAAATGACTTCTGACTTAATGAATTTTTTACACCTAATAAGATGAGATCAAAAGAATCAATTAGCCAGAAATACATGGGTTATTTTTTTGCTGTATTTGCTTTATTGTTATTCTCACTTTCGAATTGCAAGGAGAAATCCATGCCAACAGAAACCACAGATGAAGCTGCAGCAGAAGCAGACACACTTCCTGCTGACTTCCTTGAATTCTATGATAAATTCCATGCTGATAGTGCTTACCAGATTGAGCACATCAATTTTCCATTGGAAGGCTTGCCGAGTGCGGAAGGTGATATTGATTCGATTGTTGATCAACGATATTTCTGGCAGCGGGATGAGTGGAAAAAGCACAATCATTTTACAGATCCGAGCGGGCAGTTTGAGCAGTGGTTTGAGATCCTCGATCCGCGGGTTATTGAGCATTGGGTGCAAGTGAGAGGGACGAAGCTGGTGATCAGGCGGAGGTTTGCGAATCTTGATGATGGGTGGTATTTGATTTATTATGCCGGCCTGCGGCCGTTGGAAAGATAACTCTTCAGATGCCAGCTTCGCTGTGGCACTGAAGGCCATAGGACCTTGCCATGCTATTGAAATTCTCGCGCAGGTTAACCTGCGTTGAACAAAAGAAATTCGTAGGCGCAGGTCACGCCAGCGTTGAAAGAAAAAATCTTCAGATGCCAGCTGCGCTGTGGTAATTCTTCAGATGCCAGCTGCGCTGTGGCACTGAAGGCAATAGGATCTTGCTGTGCTATTGAAATTCTCGCCCAGGTTAACCTGCGTTGAACGAAAGAAATTCGTAGGCGCAGGTTAACCTGCGTTAAACGTTAGAATGTTTTTCCAGCCAATAGGTATTGGCTGATGTAGTTGTGAACACCACTTTCAAGAGTGGTGGCTGGGAGAGGGAGGTCGGCAGATCTCCATTTGGACATGTCGGCTTCGGTGAAGTATTGGTATTTGTCTTTGAGGTCAGCGGGGATGTCGAAATATTCAATGTTTGCTGGAAGATCGAGGGCAGTAAAACATGCTTTGCCAAGATCTTCGAATGTGCGGGCAAGGCCGGTACCGACGTTGTAAATTCCTGAAGATGGTTTTTTTTCAAAAATATCTAAGCCCATCTGCACGACATCTTTCACGTAAATGAAATCGCGTAATTGTCCACCATCTATAAAATCTTCGCGATGTGATTTGAATAAACGAAGCTTGCCTGTTTCTCTGATCTGGTGGAAGGCATGGAATATTACAGATGCCATACGGCCTTTGTGTCCTTCATTGGGACCGTATACATTGAAGAATTTTAAACCGTACCAATGAGGCGGTGTTTTTTTTTGTTGCAATGCCCACACATCGAAATCCTGCTTGGAATGGGCGTATGCATTTAATGGTTTCAACTTTTGTATGTCATCATGATTGTCAGAAAATCCGAATGCACCGTCACCATAAGTGGCTGCACTGGAAGCATAGACTAATGGAATACCAAACCTTGTACAGAGACCCCAGATGTCTTTGGAATATTGAAGATTGAGCTGATCGAAAACTTTTTTGTCTTCGCTGATCGTATCTGTCCTCGCTCCCAGATGAAAGACTGCGTCAATTTGCGAAGCAGTTTTTTCAAAATAATTGATGAAGAGATCACGATGAACCCATTCATGCACTTTCTTATTGGAAAGGTTTTTTTCTTTTTTCCATTTATAGAAATCATCGACGACGATCAGATCCGTAAAGCCGGCCTGGTTGAGATGACCTACAAAGCCACTACCGATGAACCCCATCGCACCGGTGACAACAATCACGCTTCGACAATTTCAGGTGATGAATATGCTTCTATCGGAGGGCAAACGCAAACCAGGTTGCGATCACCGAATGCATTGTCTACCCTACTCACAGCGGGCCAGAATTTGTGATGATCTCGTAATTGAGGCAATGGATAGGCCGCCTCAGATCTTGAATATGGCAAGTTCCATTCATCTGCAGTGATGACAGACAATGTATGCGGTGCATTTGACAGCACATTATTATCGGCCGGTTGATTTCCCGAACTCACCTGATCGATTTCCTTGTGGATCTGGATCAATGAATCACAGAAAAGATCGAGCTCTGCTTTTGATTCGCTTTCGGTCGGCTCGATC
>JANMVA010000664.1:0-2077 GCA_031392195.1 Saprospiraceae bacterium
GTGGGCAGGGAAGCCCTGCAGAAGAGCAATGTTTCGCTGAATGACCTGATGGCGGTGGGCATCGCCAACCAGCGCGAGACCACGCTGGTGTGGGACCGCCAGACCAGCGAGCCGATCCACAACGCGATCGTATGGCAGGACCGGCGCACCACAGAGGTTTGTTCGAAGTTGAAAAAAGAAGGGGTTGAAGAATTCATAAAACAAAAGACCGGGCTGGTCATTGACCCGTATTTCGCCCTCATCCGGGGAGAGGTAGCCTGTGATCATCCGCATGGTCGTGGTCTTTCCTGCACCGTTAGGCCCCAGAAACCCAAGGATTTCCCCTTTTGTAGCCTGGAACGTGATATCATCCACAGCCTTTTGATTACCAAAGAGTTTAGAAAGGTGTGAGACCTGGATTGACAAGCGTAGTATAGATTTTAATGCAGGAAAACGATGTCAAAATTAGATTATTTTATGGCTTAGGGCGAAAGGCGGGGGCTGTACGCCCAATCAATGAGATTGATATATCTTTGGCTTTTCCTATATATCTGCTATGAGTAAGGATCCTAAATCCACCAAGAAAAAAGTAGTTGTCTCAAGGCCGTCTGTTGCCTCTCCTCAAAGACGGACCACGATCAAAACCCAGCCCTCCTTTCCTCTCTTGTTTACAAAGGAGAATTATATGTGGATGGGTATCGGTTGTGGTTTGATCGCCCTGGGCCTCATCCTGATGCTCGGCGGAGGCATGAAGGATCCCAATGTCTGGGATGAAGATGTGATCTACAGCTTCCGCAGAACAGTCCTGGCGCCGATCTTTATCCTGGCGGGTCTTGGTGTAGAGATCTATGCCATCTTCAAAAAATAATTCCTCCCTCACGGAATGAATGAATATCTCGAAGCAATCATCCTGGGCATTGTCCAGGGTCTGACAGAGTTTTTGCCGGTGAGCAGCGATGGTCACCTGGAACTCGCCAAATGGGCTCTCGGAGATCAGGACAGCGCCGCTGAAAGCTTCATGATGACGATCATTCTTCATTTTGGTACTGCGTTCGCGATCGTCTGGGTTTTTAGAAAGATTATTTTGGAAAAAATAAAAAACCTGGGCACACCGGAAGGAAGAAAATTCCTATTGCTAGTGCTGATTTCAATGATCCCTGCTGTCATCGTTGGACTGGGTTTCGAAGAGCAAATGACTGCTTTGTTTGATCGGAAAATTATCCTGGTGGCATTGATGCTTTTTATTAATGGCATCATGCTGATCATTTCAGATAAGATCAGGACGCGTGGCAATCAGGTTACACCACTCAGAGCTTTCATAATTGGAATATTCCAGGCTATTGCTATACTTCCCGGTATTTCCAGGTCTGGTTCAACAATTTCTTCATCTGTCGCCATGGGTATAGATCGAAAAGATGCAGCTCATTTTTCATTCCTGATCGTATTGCCTTTGATCTTTGGAAAAATTGCAAAGGACATTCTCGATGGCACGATAGCTTCTGCGCAGGAAAGAGCGATGCCCTTAGCTCTTGGATTCCTTGTCAGCTTTATTGTAGGAATATTTGCCTGCAACTGGCTGTTATCAATTGTGCAAAAAGCTAAGCTTCGTTACTTCGGTTATTACTGTATTGCGATCAGTATTGTGGCTGTGATCTTGCGGCTGACGATCTGGCCTAATTAAATTATCCGGATGCTTCCTTTTTCAAAATCGCTTGAAGACACTGATCTCCTTTCAGGTGCATTATTGTTAGTAGATAAACCAAAAGGATGGACATCGTTTGATGCAGTCAACAAGATTAAAAATCTTGTCAGGCGAAAGTATCAGCTAAAGAAATTTAAGATAGGACATTCAGGTACACTCGATCCGATGGCCACAGGTCTGCTCCTGATCTGTACAGGTGGATGGACGAAAAAATTGCATGAGCTGCAAGGACTTGATAAACGATATCATGCAAAGATCCTCCTCGGCATTGAAACAAATACCTATGATGCGGAAGGCGATATTGTTTTTCAAAAAGAAGTGCCACCGCTTGAGCTAAGCAATCTAAATGAATTACTACAAACATTTGTTGGAGAAATAGATCAGCTTCCTCCTGCA
>JANMVA010000469.1:0-4708 GCA_031392195.1 Saprospiraceae bacterium
AATTTCTATATAGCCACTGGATCCCGATAGCTATCGGGATCAACTTTGCCTAAGTTTTGAAGTATTGATAAGAAAACATTTTCGGTAGGCAAATCACGAGCCAAAACTGTTTGAGCTTGTAAAGGGCCTATTTCATGATTAGTCAAGGATCTTCGTGTAATGACATTGGAAAGAAATAGGACTTTGAAAAGCAACTAAGCGAGCAAGCTAGCCTAACACCAAACAATTGCACAAATGATCCCGCGAGTTTTTTGGCGAACAAAGGCTCTTTTTGGTTACTTTTTGAGCCAGCAAAAAGTGACAAAACTTGGTTACTTTTTTCCGGAAAAAAAGTAAAGTAAAGTGAAAAACCCTTCCATCACTGGAAAGGTTTTTCACCAAAATAATCAAAGGTTATTCTCAGAAACCTGTAGGATTATTTTTAGAAACCAACGACAGCCTGGATGGTCATGCCTCTAAACTCACCTTCATATTGATAATCGTATGGAGTATAGTCTTCGTAGTTCTGCGTCACAAATTCTGCTTTGAGTAAAATGTTTTCAGTTGGGAACCAACCTGCTGACATCGTCATGCGATTGACGGTGACTTCATTGTTCTGAAACAGTTGTGTGCCGCTGACCGTATTGTATCTAGCACCAATGAAGAGTTGTTCACGTGGAAGAAAACGATATACTACTTCACCGGCCAATTGTGTGAACTTACGTGTGCTTCCTTCGAGCTCAAAATTCATGCGGCCTTCAGCCTGTTCATAGGTACCAAAGAATTCAAGCCCTTTGTATTTCACAAAACCGTTTAACATCAGTGATTTCACCTGGTGATTGAATACCGGTATGATGCGGCCCGAATCTTTATTATTGGCCGGAGTGCTTGGACCAATTCCTGTAGGAACACCTTCTACATAGATTACTGAACGGGCTTGCTCCATCACCATCGAATAATGGGAGCCACCGCGGTCACCCAGGTACATGCTGTTGCTATAGTTGCCGGCGTTGTTGTATGAAGATGCGGAGATGCGGAAACGAAGATCTTCCATTGTTTTGTCATACGTTGCTTTAAACAGGATGGAAGGTTTTTTCTCAAAAGGATCACTAAAACCGGGAGGCGGAATGTTTGAGTAAGGCACCACATCACCATGCACTGATCCATTCGTAACTCCCGCAACAAGTGTCAAACCTTTTAATGGAAATAAATAAACCTCTCCACCTGTTTCGGTTGTGAATGCATCGAGGATATAATTTTCTACAAAAGGATTGTAAATACAGTTGCCTGCATCGCTTCTGCGGAAATGCATGTCACCATAGTTCGGAGTGAATTCTCCAACTTTAATTCTCACATATTTACTAAACCACTCAGGGTTTCCAAACATGGGAAGCTTATCCACTTGCAGATATCCGCCCTTCACCCAAAATTCAGGATGATGACGAGTGGACATGTAAGTTTCAACACCTAAACGGATCCCATCTGCTAACTGAACATCTAAATTCAGATTAGCCATTGCTGTCGTTACGCCAACGAGATTGGCGATTGTTGTATCACCATCTGTGCCTGCACCGAATAACAAGTTTTTATTAACAGGATTGTTTGGACTTTCCGGAAAATAAACTGCTTTGTTGGAATGCGTGATCGACTGAAAGTCTTGTGTGAAGGCTGCGCCAATCCGGATCTTAAGGCCGTCGAATGCCGGTTGGTCTCCTTCTTTTGAAGGCTCAAAAATATTGATCCCGTTTTGGTCCCATGGCCTGAAATATTGAATGGGAGCCTGTTGTGCGATGCTGATGCCTGTCGCCATAAAGCTTAACATGAGGATCAGCATTTGTCTGGTTGGAAAATAATTTTGCATTGGTCTTTGATTATAAGGTGAGAAAATGTTTATGATTTAAATTGAAATGAAAAGTCAAGGGCTATTTCATCGCCTGTCTTCATGACGCCTAAGAAGCTGGGAGGCTTCACTTGAAAGTCCGTCATTTTGAGTTTTTGAATGCCTGTACATGTTATGGTTTGATCGTCGTTGAGGATCCAGGATACATTCATGGTGATGGGCTTCGTCACACCGGCAATAGTGAGATTGCCAAGTGCTGTGATCGCATATTTATTACCATTTACTTCTTTGATGGTTGCAGAAGTCATTGTAAACAGGATGTCCTTGTGCTGATCTGTCTTCAATGCCTTGTAAGCTGTTTCATCCAGGCGTTTTTTATCGCTTTTCAGATTTTCGACGGGCAGTAAAAAACTCAGTTCGTTTAGCGACATCAGCGCGAGATTGCTCTCATCAAGTTTGTAATTCGCTTCCACCTTGAAGATGCCATTCATCGTCCAGTCATGCATCGTGGATGTGCCGGACAACTTCATGTTGCCGGAATTGGTGAGTATTGCTTTACTCTGGGCATGCAGTTCGGCTGTGGCCATGCTTACAGCCGCGACTATAAGCAAGACCAATAGTGGTTTGAAATACTTTTTCATGATTAATCTTTTAGGTTGAGAAATATTGATGATTCAGATGATGACCATAAAATTGGTATGGCTCACCTGACCGGAGCGGTGTGATTGTCCCAACCTGTGGGTTTCTTGTCCGAAGTATGGGTTTGGTTGATCGGGGGAAACAAATGAGTCCAAGGAAAAACATTCAACTCACCCTTACGTCTTTCGTAGGCGGGGGCAAGCCCCGCACAATACATTTTCTTTTATGGTGATTTGTGGGATGTTTTTTACTAAGGAATAACAGTGTAGAGGTGGGGCTTGCCCCCACCGTCGGAAAAACAGCGCATCAATGTGACATTGTTATTCGAGTCCGGATATTGATTCACAGGACGACAGAAGTATTAGGATTTATTTTTTGAGACGCAGCCCTGCGGGCTGCATCTCGACGGCGGGCTTCACCCGCCGCAATATAGCTGACGGCCCTTCAGGCCTTATAAACAATTTTCTGATCATACATGCAGTATGTAATGCGAATACATACAGGTGAAATTAAATTTCTATTTCTATCACCTTCTCACAATCATCTACACATATGACTTCACTGTTTATCCTGACATCAATCACATTAATTCCTTTACAACAGCCCCGGTTGTCGTCGGTCTCAGTCTTTGCTGTAATGGTATCCGCCAGGATACCGGGAATCTCCAGTAAATACTTTTCTCCTTCACGAACGATAAAATGTAGAATTTCTTCACGCTCGAATATGTAAGAACCAGGATATGGCCTTAAAGGCTCAAGGATTGATAAATGGATTGAATCAACAGGAATAAATGCGTCTGGTCCGAACAGAGCATTCTTTCCATCACGCATTATTCGCAAATTAAGGGTTGGTTCAGCCAGGTCGCATGCAACGGTGAAGCAACAGCTGTTTGTGGTGAGTAGGAGTATTGTACCGTAGAATAACGGCAGGAACGAAAATCGCATCGTACAAGATATAACGGAAATCAGCATTTCGATCTCGATTGGCATCGAATGCGAAATGGTACCATTTATTTTTTTTAAAAGGCATTCGATCCCGATAGCTATCGGGATCACATTGTCTTGTAAAGAAAAGTTCTTAGTCACTGAGCGCAGCGAAGTGAAAACGGTGTATACTCTTGTTAAATCTCGATATTAATAATCTCTTCGCATGTCCCTTCACATATCAATACTCCATTTCTTAGTACCGATGTCACTTGATAACCAGTACAACATCCATCCGTATCAGTCACCACGGTTGTGATAGCGAATGTATCTGCCCTGACACCATTTATTTCCAGTATGACTGGAAAACCATCCTGTATAAAAATTCCAACCGATTGGAAAGTATCAATGAAATCCACATATTCTTCCAGTGCCGATGATGATAGAACGAATGCCCGGATACCATTTTTATTGATAAATGAATCAGGTCCATACACTGCATTTTTTCCATCTCGCAGAAGATGTAATTGCACTAAACCACCTGGAGGAGCACAATCACCACGGCAGCAACCGAGTAGCTCGAGCAGAATCAAGAGAAAAAGTGAAATACGAAACAATAAGTGCATGATAATTGATTAAGAAGGGATAGAAGTAATATGTGAAGCGGTGATGTAAATTAAGTTTTTTGCAGGTCATATCGCCCCTGGCGATGCAAAATTTTGTATCTGCTCAAATCATTATGGAAAAGGGTCCGCTTTAGGGGATTTAGGGGTATAACGAGTTGTGTGCAACGAAATTCATTCTGGTATATCATACGATAGGTCAAGAGTGAACATCGGGATGTAAAAAATTCAAATAGATGCATTGGTAACTCGTGCATCATTTAGGTACGATCTTCATGGAAGGAGGATATCGACGATGACGACAGAAAATATTGGGAATTCATTTTTGAGACGCAGCCCTGCGGGCTGCTTCTCGCCCACGGGTTTCACCCGTGGCTAGGTCATATGACGCCCATTCAGGGCTAAAAAAATCATTTGACAATTCATAAGTGCGTTTCATGCAACGCGCGTTCAGATAAATTTTCCCAAGATCCTGAAAGGATCTCATAAACGATCCCGAAGGGATCTGATATAATTAGCCACGGGTATTACCCGTGGGATATTATTAAAGCAGACCTCATCACACATCACACATCACATCCGCATATTAGCATATTAGCACATTAGCACATTAGCACATTAGCACATCACACATCACACATCACACATCACACATCACACATCTTAATGTGCCACAACCAACTTCTGCGACTGCATAAAATTCG
>JANMVA010000475.1:0-3431 GCA_031392195.1 Saprospiraceae bacterium
GGCGCAGCACGTCGTTCGTCCCCGCCACCACCGCGGCCAGATCCGGTTACCTAACAAGTTAGGATTTTCAATTTGTAGCAACGCAAAGCGTTGCTTTCCAACATCAAGTTAAATTGCACTTTGTTTAATCAAATCTGGCTCGCCCGCCCAAACTCTTTGTTTACACCATGCCCTCCCGCAACATTGCTGAAGCAATGGCGGGATCTTCGCTGTGTTACGATCTGCATTTCGACAGGGGCAAGCCCCACCTGTACTATTATAAGTAGCTGCGTCTAGTGAGTAAAAAAAGACCTGCAGGCGTAAGCCTGCGGATGCACTCCATGCTCCATGCCCCATGCTCCATGCCTCTCTTTCAAAGCAATAGTCTTTGAGTCAGATTGGTCTGTTGTCTTTACCTTTATGCCGGCAATAAACTATAAGCATGAATTCCCTACTCCAGGTATTTTTGGATCACTTGTCATTGGATCCGGCTCTGACCAAATACATGATGACTCCTGCGGAACTGATCGAAGAGTCAGTGAAGCAAAATATGGGCAGGCTGTCGGATACAGGTGCTCTTTGTATTGATACCGGAAAGTTTACCGGCCGGTCTCCGAAAGACCGTTTTATTGTAGAGGATGAAGTCACAAAGGATACGGTAGATTGGGGTGTGGTCAACAAGCCATTTAAGATCGACCAGTATACCACCCTAAAAAAGGATATCCTGGATTACGTTCGCCAGCGGGAGTTGTATATCCATGACGGATATGTTTGTTCGGATGATAATTACAGGCTCAATGTCCGGGTGCTGGCGGAATATCCATGGAGCGCATTGTTTGCGCATAATATGTTCCTCAGATTGCAGGGAACCGAGGTGGATAGTTACGCTCCCGAATGGACAGTCGTTTGTGCGCCTGGATTTATGGCCAACCCGGCAATACATGGTACACGCCAGGCCAATTTTGCAGTGATCAATTTTATGGATCGTGCGATTTTGATCGGGGGGACAGGATATACTGGAGAGATCAAGAAAGGGATTTTCAGTGTGCTCAATTTTCTGTTGCCACATGAAGAGGGAACATTATCCATGCATTGATCGGCCAATGTGGGTAAGTCGGGAGATACAGCTATCTTTTTTGGATTGTCAGGTACCGGCAAGACAACTTTAAGTGCTGATCCGGACCGCTTTCTCATCGGCGATGACGAACATGGCTGGTCCGATGAAGGTGTATTTAATTTTGAAGGCGGCTGCTATGCGAAGTGCGTCGATCTGACGGAAGATAAAGAGCCGGATATTTTCAGGGCCATCAGGCATGGTGCATTGCTGGAGAATATTCGTTTTTATCCCGGGGCACGCAGCGTCAATTATGCCGATATCTCTGTGACGGAAAACACACGTGTTTCATATCCTTTATATCATATCAATAATTTGATGCCGGACTCACTGGCCGGTCATCCACGGAATATATTCTTTCTGACCGCAGACGCTTTCGGGGTATTGCCTCCGATCAGTAAGTTAACACCGGCGCAGGCGATGTATCATTTCATCTCCGGATACACAGCCAAAGTTGCAGGAACAGAAGCAGGTGTGACAGAGCCGCAGGCTACATTCTCCGCATGTTTTGGTGCGCCATTTCTTCCATTACATCCCACGACCTATGCTTCGATGCTGGGTGAGATGATGCGCAAGCATAAAGTGAATGTGTGGTTAGTCAATACGGGTTGGTCACGTGGTCCGTATGGAGTGGGTAGCCGCATCAAACTTTCCAATACACGTGCGATGATTGCCGCAGCACTCGAAGGCAATCTCAATCATGTGCGTTATAAGACACACGAGATATTCAATCTGTCAATACCGATGTCCTGCCCTGGACTATCGGATCAGAATTTATTGAATCCTGTTCAGACATGGTCCAATCCGGAAGCCTACAAAGAAAAGGCCATTACACTGGCTCAATCATTCCATCGCAACTTTATGAAGTATGCCGACCATGCATCGGATGAGATTCTATCCGGAGGGCCGAATAAGTTTGGCGAGATCGATATGAGTGTAGCGGTGGGGGATGATATACCGGGCTAGTGCCAAAGCATAGCTTTGGTCCCGCCATTTTGCAGAAATGTAGCGGGAAGAATGTGAGAAAGCGAGAATGTGAGAAAATGAGAAAATGAGAAAATGAGAATGTGAGAATGTGAGAAAATGAGAATGTGAGAATGTGAGAATGTGAGAAAGCGAGAAAGTGAGAAAGTAATAGGTGTGAGGATGTTAGGAGAATATCCAAGTCAAAATTTAAATCAAAAAATCAAATCTGGTATATGAAGATTTTCAACTTAGGTTCGGTACAATCAATTTATGTATTTTTTATCACGCTAATACTCGCTGTAAATTGTGAAGCGCAAATTTGGGAAGGAAGAGATGCCATGTTTCCTTTTTCAAATACAGGAGAAAGTGTATATGCGATCACTGATTCTGTTGCCTGGACTCTTGGAGTTGAAATTGATGCAACATCGACTGAAACAATGGAGAGGAATGCAATTTCAAGGACCAGGGATAATGGTCTTACATGGTCGAATGTTACGCTGCCGTTGGATACGCCTTCTGTTGTTACCAGTATTTATGCTTTCGATTATAATAGGGCTTTGATTACCTATGTGGAATTTCCTGATGGACCAGAAGGGCAGCAAGGCGATAATGTAGTGATGTATACTGAAGATGGTGGTTTGACCTGGACTCCTGTCAGCGTGCCTGTCAATACATTTGTAAATTTCATTTATATGTGGAATGCGCAGGAAGGAATTGTTGTTGGAGATCCTGATGGCGAAGGGTTTGAGATTTACCGTACTGCCGATGGAGGCACATCGTGGGAGAGAATATTGACGGGTTTCGCTACTGTATCAAGTGAGTATCTCTATTCTGATAATTATGCAGTTAGAGGAGATCAATTATGGTTTGCCTCAAATAAAGGGAAAATTTTTCACACTACATCGAAAGGTAGTTCGTGGGTGATGTACGATTCACCTTCAAATTTGCTTGGCATAGGGTCGATGAATGTAAATGATCAGGGTGATGTGTTTATGTTTTACAATACATTCAGTGCAAATGGTTTCCTGAATACCATATTCAGAAGAGATGTGACTACAGGTCAGTGGGAAAATGTTTCTGAAAAGACATCAACATACATGTACGATATCTATCCAGTGCCTGCATCGGATGCGATTCTGATTACATTTTACTCGAACCCAAATTGGAGAACTCAAATTAGTTATGACCGGGGTGACACATGGCTAACAGTTAATACCGGTGATAAGGCTACATATCTCAGCTTTTACAATCCGGGCACCGGTTATGCAACGCAGTTCAATTCCTTATCCGATACAACAAATACGTTGATTTTCAGGTATGCCGGTAATCCGCTTACAGGGTTAATCAAAAATACACCATTATTGAATGTTGA
>JANMVA010000522.1:0-3507 GCA_031392195.1 Saprospiraceae bacterium
TTCCTGTCAAGACGACTTTCCTGAAAATTCTGAAAAGCAGCATTCAACAACATCTGGTCATACAAGGCATTCTGACCATTGTGATTGATACGCAGATGATTCATCATCCAGATCTGCGGTCCGTAATCCCATTCTCCGTAACGAGGCAATCCGTTGCGATAACGAATGTGCCTGTCATAACGGGAAAAAGATGAAGTCGCTGAATAATGGAAACCGTACTGAAAATTCCATCTCTCATTTGGAGAAAAAAGAACTTTCTGCATCAGGTTCATCTGCGTATATCCTGTTGGCACCTGTACGAGCGGATCATTGTTGGTGATGATACGATCAGTACTATCCTGACGCTGTACATAATAAGGCCGCAGATATTCATCAGGGCCGAAAGAGCCCATGCGCAGGTCACCAAAATCATTACTGCTGATGCTGGTGAGCAATGCCCATTTTTGCCAGCCGACATTCACATCGAAATGAGCTGTCTGCTCTTTATTGGCTGAAGAATAACGCGCTAATGCATGCCCTTTAACCAATGTAGGTCCATCATAAGAAAGCTGAGGTGTCAGTGTAGTAAAATTCATCACACCACCAATCGCATCACTTCCATAGATCACGGAGCCGGGGCCAAAAAGTACTTCTGCTTTCTCTGTTGCAAACGGATCCAGCGAAATGACATTCTGCAGATTACCGCTTCTGAAAATAGCTGTATTCATCCGGACACCATCCACGACATACAATAACCGGTTGGTTGAAAAACCACGTATCATCGGGCTTCCTCCACCTTGCTGGCTTTTCTGGATAAACACCTCACCTGAGGCACCTAACATGTCAGCAGATGTCTGCGGATTTTGCAAAGCAATCTCACGTTGTGAAAGCGAAGTGATCTTGGCAGGCACATCGCGCGATCCCTGGTTCCATTTAGAAGCCGAGACGACAATCTGGTCCAGTGAGATCCCTCCTTTCGCCAGTGCGATCAGGAATGAAACCGATTCAAGATCTGTATAACTTCTCTTCAAAGTCTCATACCCAAGCAGTCGTATTTCGATGACTGCTGCGTCTTTCATTTCTGTGATGTCGGTTTGTCCTTCGGCATTTGTGAACACCGCAGATGAACTTTTGTCGCTCGTGATGATCACAAGTTCAAGAGGAGCTTGTGTTTCCCGGTCGACAACCGTTACTACCTGTGCACCGGCAATTTGCCAGATGGATAGCCCTAACCACAGCATGAATATTTTTTTCATCCTGTTGTTTTTAAAAAATAAAATAGAATAGAAAAAGCCCGTGCTGTATAAAGCATCAGGCAATAGCGAATACGTCAGCCTAATTCAGGCGGTTGAAAGAGAGGATGTGGCTCAAAAGAAGAAACAGGATTTAAAAAGTGAATCATAACCTTCGATGCTAACAAAGGAACATCATTGACTTTTATTTCTTTTGGAAAAACCGGATAGAGCGTTTTGAAAAATTGGTTAATACAATTCTGAGATTTCTGTTGTTGATCTGTTGGGGGTAAAATGCGAATGACTAATTGAGCGCGATCTCTTTTGAGCTTTGTTTCTTTTTTATCCCAATAACAATAATACCAGATCGTGTCACCTTTTTTTTCGAAACGGATGACATCATACATCTCGCCTTTGTATTCAAATTCCCTTGAATGTTCCCAATACAGTTTGCTGGAATCTTTGGAAGTGAATTTGAGCAAGACTTTTTCTTCCTCGTATTTATCCTTGTGGATATTCCGGCTTACTTCTTCTTTGACCTGCCGGATACGACCTGCGAGAAATTGCCATGAAGCCAGGAAAGGAACCGTCAGGCACATGAACAAACCGACACTGAGTATTCCTTTCATAGGGGCCTAAATTACAGTGTTTTAAGCATCATTTGCTGTAATTCCGGTACTTCGACACAACGGCGGCATCGGGGATGTTGACCTGTCGTTCGAAGCTCACTTCAAAAGCGACCATGGTGTTCGTGCTTTCAATTTCCGGAATGGCCTGCAGCTTGTCATGTACGATGTCCTGCAGATGGCGGTTGTTGACGGCGTACATTTTGACCATGAGATCATATCGTCCCATGATGCTGACACAGCTTACGATCTCGGGTATCTTTTTGAGTGATTCGATCACATCATTGATATCCTTTGCTTCACGCACGATGATGAGGACAAATGCGCATGTATCATAACCGGCATGTTCCGGCGAAACGAGGTAGACCGGTTGGGTCAGTATGCCAAGCTCTTTCAGTTTTCTGACGCGCTGGTGAATGAGGGTATTGGAAGAGCCTATTTGCTCGGCGAGCGTAGAATAGGCTATCCGTCCATCATCCATGAGGGCTTCCAGGATGCGTATATCGGTGCTGTCAATTTGGTTTTCGAACGGCTGATTCATATAGGTTAAAAATTTAATTGACTTTAAAATAATGGATATTATCTAATAATAACACTAAATAGACCGTATATAAACCAAAAATACTCCAAAACCATTATAATTGATGTAATTTAAATCTAACAAGTCATGTTTGCCGCTGTTTTATCTGTTTCGCTGATCCTCTTCTCAGTCATTGATATCGTGGGAACACTCCCGGTGATCCTCGATATGAAGAAGCGTGGGGTTGTGATTCATGCTGCCACTGCAACACTAACTGCTGGAATCCTTATGGTCGCTTTCCTGTTTTTCGGGGTTGCCATCTTAAAGGTGTTTGGTATCGAGGTCAGTTCGTTTGCATTAGCCGGATCACTGATCATCTTTTTCATCGGACTAGAGATGGTATTGGGTATTCATTTCTTCAGAGGTGATACCCAGGATGGATCTTCTTCGGGCAGCATCGTACCGATCGCATTTCCATTGCTTGCGGGAGCAGGAACACTCACCACTATATTATCATTGAGGTCCTCATTTGATACGACTGCTATCATTGCCGGGATTGCATTCAATCTCATCGTCATCTTCTTTGTGTTGAAGAGCACACCATTTCTCGAAAGGAAATTGCCAAAGGCTGCGACAGATGCGATGCGCAAAGTATTTGGAATACTCCTGCTTGCGATTGCAATACAGATGTTCAGGACGAATATTGGGTTGTAAAACAATAGATACAACTTCTTCTACTAGATTAATTCCTCTACAGAAACAGAAGAGCGTGAGAACGAGAGAAACGTGAGAGGCGTGAGAACATGAGAAATAGCAGGGAGCATGGGGCATGGGGCAGGGAGCAGGGAGTGTTGCTAGTTCGCGATGCGGAATAGCAGATAAAACTTCATTCTTTGTCATTTAGCTATACCTGGATAGGTATTTCGTCGAAATACTCACTCTCAAGGTTAAAACAAAAAGTGATTCTTGCCTCAGTATTTCGTCGAAATACTCCCATTGAGGCTTTCATCGGTCACGTACTGAAACGTGGGTATTTCGTCGAAATACTCACTTCCCCCTACCTGGATAACACACTGAAAGGTGAGTATTTCGACGAAATACCTCCTTGTTTAACCCCAGGTCGTCACCCACAGATATTTCTATAGAGTTC
>JANMVA010000603.1:0-1828 GCA_031392195.1 Saprospiraceae bacterium
GGGCACGAGAACAATTGAGCTCGGAAAAATTAAATGACCGCATTCAGAAAATGATAGCAGCCTATAGCGATGGAGATTGAAATCGGTGGACATCAGTTCGGATTGCTTCCGCAAAAAGCAATCCTCTGGAAGAATATGAAGACATTGCTGATTGCTGATCTCCATCTTGGAAAGATCACCCATTTCAGAAAATCAGGGATAGCTATTCCTTCCGTTGCATTCCATAATAATTTTCTTCGCCTGGATGAAATGATTCTGCCCAATGATGTGGAGCGTATCATTTTTCTGGGAGATCTTTTTCATCATACCTATAATGATGAATGGATCCAATTTTCAGAATGGAGAAAGAAATATAATTCTGTTGACATACAATTGGTACTAGGTAATCACGACATACTGCCGCCGCATCTTTTTAGTGAAACCAATATGCAGATCCACGATCATTTGCATGAGGGTCAGTTCCTGTTCACACATCATCCCGGAGGGAGTCCTTATCCGGATACCTTTGTTTTTTCCGGTCACATTCATCCCGTGTATTGTTTGCGCTCAAAAGCCAGGCAGAGTATCAGGTTGCCGGCCTTCATCATTGATCCTTATCAGGCTGTTCTTCCCAGCTTCGGTGTCTTCACCGGAGGATTTGAAATGCAGACAACCCCGGGCAGGAGGATTTATGTGATTGCAGAAAACAGGATTATTTCAACTTAGCTTTGATTTATTTAGCCATCTTAACAGTTTTATCGCAGCTGATATGACCCCACGTGAAGTTCTCCATATTTGGGTGGAAGCCTTTAATCGCGCCGATGTGGAAGCATTGGCAAATCTTTATTCTTCTGACGCCATCAATCATCAGGTCATCAACGATCCTCTCATAGGTCAGGAGGCTATACGGCAAATGTTTGTTACAGAATTTGCAAAAGCTGATATGGTTTGTATTCCTGAAAATATATTCGAGGATGGTGAATGGGCAATGCTTGAATGGAAAGACCCAAAGGGTATGAGAGGATGCGGATTTTTCCATGTAGTGAATGATAAGATTATTTTTCAGCGGGGTTACTGGGATCGATTATCATTTTACAAATTATACGACATTCGTATGGAAATTTAAATTCTACAAAAACACAATCATGAGAAGAATCGGCGTTTTCAATTTTACAACCCTCAATGGTTACTATAAAGGACCAAACGAAGACATCAGCTGGCACCAGCACGGTGAGGAGGAAGGCGATGTAGCGAAGGAAGGTGCACAGCAGGAGAATATTCTCCTCTTCGGTCGCGTGACTTATGAGATGATGGCAGGTTTCTGGCCTACACCAATGGCGGCCGAACAATTTCCGGATGTAGCAAAAGGAATGAATAACTCCGAAAAGATCGTTTTCTCCAAAACGCTCAAGCAAGCAGACTGGAAAAATACCCGCATCATTGGAGAGAATATGATTGAAGAAGTTAGAAGATTAAAGGAAACGGCTGGTAAGGATATGACCATCCTGGGCAGTGGTACAATTGTGACTCAACTATCAGATGCAGGTCTTATCGATGATTATATGATCATGGTGGATCCGATCATTCTGGGAGAAGGAACCCCCATGTTTAATGGAATGAAAAACAAACTCAATTTGAAATTAACCGATTCGAAAAGACTAAAGAGTGGGGCAGTGATGAATACATATTCAAGAGTTGCAGAGTGATAAGTTTCCTCCAAGCGTTCAGTGTAGGTTCACCTACGTTGAGGTGTCACCCCAGCTGAGCTGTGCACAATCGTTCAGAGCCCGTACGGACGTTGTGGTGTCACCAAAGCTGCGCTTTGAACTAACGTTCAGCGTAGGTTAAC